>NZ_ALNM01000011.1:0-16766 GCF_000292955.1 Selenomonas sp. CM52 | reverse complement strand
GAGCCACTCCCCATGACAAAGATGCCCGGCGTGATGCCCGCACCTCACTCCTCATCGCGTTGGAGACGCCGCTCGGCGTTCGGCTCCAAGCTCGCGCGATAGAGCCACGCGAGGTTTTTCGCCGTATAGGTACGCAGGCGCAGGAGTCCCGTATATTCCTTGCTGCCCTGCTGAATGCCGTGAAACGTCAGATCCGTCTCCTCCAGATCCTGCCAACCCGCTTGCGGCGTCCAAGTCTTGCCATCCTTCGTGCTTACCGTGCCCATCGGCACGTTCAAGGCGCGCTTGAGGAACTGCACCTCCAACGTATTTCCCTTGGCGTCCTTTTTCGTGACCCACTCCCAATAAAAGAGCAGTTCCCCTTTGAGCCGCATCGTCGAGGTGTCCGCCATGGCGCTCTCCTCGCCTCCGTCCGACCGTTTCTCTTTCCAAAGTTCATACCAGCGATCCGAACTTGTCAGGCGCTCCAGTTCACCCATGCCGAAAACACTGTCGACGATTGCTGCATAAAAGGTTTCATCATATTGCTGCGAGTTCATTTCCTTTTCCGAGCCAGGCGTACGCTTCGACCAAAGGATGTTTCCCTGCGCATCGTAAAAGTCCTCTTCCAGATAGCGGAAAGTGCGATTCTGCGGACTGACCTCGACGAGTGCGAGGCTGTAGGCAAGCGCAGCCGGATCGGGCAGGATATCCTTGATGCCGTAGTTCGCAATCGTCTCCTTTGCGCCTTCATAGCTGAAGCTCGTTTTAATCCAGCCGTGAATGACCGTTGGCATCGCACGCTCCAACCCTGCGACATTGAGACTCTTGACGACCGTGACTTCGTTCGGCGCAAAATACTTGCTGTACTTCGCATCCGATGCCAACCAATACCATTCTTCCGACGCATCGGGCGCAGCAAGAGCGCGGCACGGCACGACGGCAAAAAGAAGCACGGCAACAACCGCACAACAGAACTTCTCCCATGCGTTTTTCAAGGCGACTCCCCCTTTTTTTGAAGCAACCATCTCGACACTCAGGTTTATTCTTTGACATTCTCTCTCTTTGCAACAAATTCCAGCTTTATGAGTTTATAGTCATTTTCCAGCAACAACGTAACACAAAACGCTCGCAGTGCAGGGATATCCTTTTCCACTGCAACCCACACCTTGGAAAAATCCACTTCCGTATCATAGCCATGAGCAAAAATGTTTCTCTGCCCTTTGATCTGCTTCCATGGGATTTCCCCTGCTTTCTTCACAAAGTCATCAGACAAATGTTTCGCTAATTCTCCAATTGATTGGAGATTCATCGAAATGGAACTGCGATAAATATGATTTTTGAGAAAAACTTTTTCCGCACCGCCAAAATATCTTGTCGTATCAACGATTGCGTCACAATGCTTGACTATATTCCGCAGAACCTGCGCATCTTTCTCGCTGATCTTCATAAAGCAAAATCTCTTCCTTTTCCATATACTTCCCGAAAATCTCCTGCTCCTTTGGAACTTGTGTAACGATATCGACTTCCTTTTGCAAAGCGTCCTCCAGATCTACATAGAGTCCACCCAATTCCAACAAAGTCGTTTCTTCGTCCAACATAATATGAAAGTCCACATCGCTTTCTTTCGTAGCTTCTCCACGTGCATAAGAGCCGAACAGGAAGAGTCGCTTCACCTTGTACGCCTCACAGATTGGGCGAACTTTTTCGCGGATTTCATCCAAGGTCAAAACCATCAGGAAACCCTCCTCTCATTCAACAGTCTTGCCGCACTGCATCTCGCTCTTTCTATTGTACGAAAAATCCGCATGTCTGGCAAGAGGTGAAAGGAGCGGCTGCAACAATCAGCCGAGCGGCACGACCTCGCGCTCCCTCTTCGTGAAGCGCAGTGTCGTCTCGTAGCCGAAGCGCCGTGCGTAGGCGACGGCCTCGTCATTGTACGCGCCCGCATCCTCGGGCTTGTGCGCGTCCGAAGTCGTGATGACAGGCAGTTTGTGCGCCGCCGCGAGGCGCATGAAATCCTCGTAAGGCGAAATCTCCGCAACCGGATAGCGGTAGAGCGTACCCGTGTTGATGTCGACCGCCATCTGCGCCTTTTCCATCGCGCACACGGCGCGTTCCAAGAACGGCGTGACATCGAAGTCGGGGAAGTAGCGGAAGAGGCGGATGTTGAACGGATGCCCGAGCACATCGTAGAGCTTTGAGGCGCAGAGCTTCTCGATCTCCTGCGTGTACCATTCGTAGATGTCAAAGAGCGCGATGCGATCCCACTCCGCCTTTATCTCGGACGAGTCGTAAGCCCAGCCGCGAATGAAGTGAACGGAGCCGATCACATAGTCAAAATCACAGCTGCCAAGGATTTTGGCAACAGCCGTCTGATCCTGGAAGTTGCAGACCTCGATGCCCGTCTTGACCGCGTGCTTTTCCTTGAGTTTTGCCATGAAGGCGAAGTATTCTTCGAGCGTATACTTGAACTTGTTCTTCTTCAGCCACTTCTGCTGAAAACTGCCGACGAAGGAGTCGTCCAAGATGAGATCATCGTAATAGAGCGCTTCAAACTCCGGAAACGTGTGACTGTGCTCGGAAAAGCCGATCTCCGCCACGCCGCGCGCCGCCGCCGCCCGAAAGAATCCTTCCACCCACGCTTCATCGTAAGAGCCGTATTCCAAATGCATATGATAGTCGAGCTTCATGATCTTCCTCCTTGCATCTTTCCTTCATCGAGCAGCCGGCGCAGGATGCGCAGCACGCCGTGCTGCGTGTTGGGCGGCGCGATATGCTTCGCCGCCGCCTTCGCCTTCGGGTGCGCATTCTCCATCGCGTAGCTCTCGCCTACCGCGCCGAGCATCTCGACGTCGTTCAGATAGTCGCCGAAGGCAAGGCACTCTTCGGGGCGAATACCCAGAAGCTGCTGCACGCGGCGCACGGCGGCGCCCTTGTTCACATCTTTTTGCATGATGTCCACCCAATAGTTCGAGGAGACGACGACCTTCAGCTCCTCGGACAAGTCCTGCAGCGAAGGATAGATCGTGCGCTCAGCATCCGCCTCCACGGGATCGCATATAGAAAACTTGATCGCCGCATCATGCACGTCAGAAAAATCTTCGACCATCTTGTATTCCGTATAATATTTTTCCATCTCGGCGAAAAAATCCTCGTTGCGTTCCGTCACATAGGCGTACTCCTTGCCGCACCAGACGGTATAGGCGCCCTTGACGGCAGCGGCGCGGCGCACGATTTCCCTGCACAGGTCGGGCGCGATCGTCGTAGAGAAAAGCTCCTCGCCGCGCCGCACGACGTAAGCGCCGTTTTCCGCGCAAAAGATGAGATCATCCGCCCACGGTCGGAAGTGGCGCAGAAGCGCCGCATACTGCCTGCCGCTCGCAGGCGCAAAGATCACGCCGTGCGCCTTGAGTTCGGCGAGGATCGCGCCGAGTCCTTCAGGCAGATTTCCCTGCGCATCGAGAAGCGTGCCGTCCATATCGCAAAATACCAGCTTGATCATAAAAGCCGCCTTTCTTCAACCCCCATCGCTGCAGGCTGCACGCACTAACATCCGCCGTTTGAGCATCCCGCGCCGCCTCACGCAAAAGGGCGGCGGCACGCTTTCCGGCGCACCGTCGCCCCTGCCTATCTAATTATACTATCCCTTGCGCCCGTGGTAAAGACACCAAGGCTCTTCCGCCATATAATCGCCATCGTTGTAGTAGGCAGCACGCGCACGGCAGCCGCCGCAGGCACGCTTATAGTCGCAAGTGCCGCAGCCGCCCGAATATTCGAGCGTGCGCAGCTTGTTCAGCACCTCGCTGCTCTTCCAGATCTCGTCGAACGGCGTCTTTCGCACGTCGCCAAGCTCCATGTTGAGATAGGCGCACGGCTGCACCTTGCCGCGCGGACTGATGATGCAATAGCTGAGTCCAGCGAGGCAGCCTCGCCGAAAGCGCGTCTTGATGCCCATCTGCCCCGCGATGCGCAAAAACTGCGGCGCGCACGTCGGCTTCAATTCGATATCCACTTCTTCCGACTTTTTCATGATGCGTGTCAGGACGCTCTCGTACGCCTCGGCACGAAGCGATTCCTCCTCGATCGTCTCGGCGCGTCCCGTCGGCACGAGGAAGAAGAAGTGGTGCGCCACAGCGCCGAGTTCCACGGCGAAGTCCGTAATCGCCTCCAGCTCCTTTTCGTTCCAGTCCATGACCGTCGTATGAATCTGAAACGGCAGCCCCGCCGCGCGGCAATTCTTCATGCCTTCGACAGCGCCCGCCCAGCCGCCTGGATAGCTGCGGAACGTATCGTGCTTCGCGGGCGACATCGAGTCGAGCGAAATGCCCATGCCCATCGCGCCCGCCGCCTTCAAGTCGCGTGCCATCTCAGGCGTGATCAGCGTGCCGTTTGTGCCGAAAACCGAGCGCAGGCCAAGCTTCGTCGCGTGTTCTACAAGTTCCAGAATGTCGGGGCGCGTCAGAGGCTCGCCGCCCGAAAAGATCATGATCTTGAAGCCCGCGCGCGCGATCTCATCGAGGAGCTTCTTCGCCTCCGCCGTCGAAAGCTCCTCCTCCGCCTTGCAGCCCGCATCGCGGTAGCAGTGCTTGCAGTACATGTTGCAGGCGTTTGTCGTGTTCCATGAGATGATCATATCGCCGCCTCCTCACGCGCAAGTCCAATCTCCTCGTCCGTCAGATAGCACGAAGGATCGCTTGCCCAGAAATCACCCGTACGCGCTTCGGCGCGCGTGCGGAAGTTGCCGTTGCAGCACGAAAGGTAGCGGCACGAGGAACATCGACCCTTAAGAAACGGCTTTCGGTCCTTGAGTCCCGCCATGATGGCGTTCGACGTGTCCTGCCAGATCTCGCCGAACTTCCTCTCGCGCACGTTGCCGAAGGTATGGTGCTGCGTGAACTGATCGGGATGGACGTAGCCCAGGGGATCGACCTCGCCGAAAGCGATGCCCGAGCGATTGCCGCCGTTCATCGAAATGTGCTTCCACACATGCTCGGCCGCCGCCTCGCCCTTCTCCCTGAGCGTTTTCAAGTAGATGTAAACGCCGTCACAGTGATTGTCAACCGTCAGGATCTCCTTTTCCAGCCCGCGCTCCTCGAAGTCCTGCGTGCGGCGGATGATTGTATCCATGGCGCGGCGCGATTCCTGTGCCGTCACATCCTCTTCCATCATCGCGTTGCCGCGCCCCGAGTAGACGAGGTGATAGAAGCACACGCGGTTGATGCCCTCCTCCTCGATGAAATCGAAGATCTTGTCGAGTTCCATGATGTTATGATGGTTGATCGTGAAACGAAGCCCCACGCGCTGCCCGACCGCCGTGCAGTTCTCTATGCCGCGCATGGCAGCCTCGTAGGCGCCCTCCTTGCCGCGGAACTTGTCGTTCACATCCTTGAGACCGTCAAGCGAGATGCCGACGTAGCCCACGCCGATGTCCTTAATGCGCTGCGCCGTCGCGCGGTCAATGAGCGTGCCGTTCGTCGAGAGCGTCGGGCGCACGCCCTTTGCCGCCGCGTGCTCGGCAAGCTCGAAGAAGTCGGGACGAAGGAGCGGTTCGCCGCCCGAAAAGAGCAAAACGGGCACGCGAAAGTCAGCGAGGTCGTCGATGAAGCGCCGCGCCTCCTCTGTCGTCAGCTCGTTCTGATACTTCTTGGCGTCCGAGTTCATGTAGCAATGGCGGCACTTGAGGTTGCACGTCTTCGTCGAATTCCAGACGACGACGGGTCCCATTCCCTCGGCCGCACCGTTTTTCATGCGATGCGCATTCTTCGTATAGCGCAGCGAGTCGCCGAAATACTCGCGCGCAAAAAGAAGCTTCGTTACACTGATCATGAAATAAAAATCCTCCCGTTCATTCCTTTTGCTCTTCCTGCTTTTCAATCACGCGCATGCCGTCGAGAATCAATCCAAGCTTCAGGCGCACGTTCTCCTCGAAGGGAATTTCCAATTTACTGAACGCCGCTGCTTGAAACAGCGAGTGGAAAAGTTCTGAGATGATCGCCGTCGGGATGTCATGGCGGAACTCGCCATTCGCTTGGCCTTCCTCAACCAAGCGTGTGAAAAGCACCGTGAAAGGCGGCGCCGAAACGCTCGCCTCCGAGCGCTTCAGCAAGGTCGCCTGCTGTGCAGCACGCAGGAAAAGCGGCAACACATAACGATTCTGCCCAAGAAGTCTGGCGGCGGCCAGAAGCAGCTCGCGCAGGATTTCCGTCACGGGCCTACGCTCCTCGGACAGGACGCGCACCCTTTCTCCCAGTTCCTTCATGATGCGCCCCAGAAGTTCCATCAAGACATCGTCCTTGGAGTCAAAGTAATTGTAAAACGTACCGATGCCAAGATCCGCCCCGCTCATGATATCCGCAATCGCAACATCTTCCAGCCCGCGACTCTGAAACAGGCTTGCCGCCGAATCGAGAATCGCCTTGCGCGACTGAATCTTCTTCATCTCGCGGCGGCTGATCTTATCTTCTTCCATACAAATCCTCCTCGCTCAAGGAGTCTCCTGCACACTCCAACTCTCCTTGCCTATTATACATGAATCCCCTTCATTTTTAAAGCAGAAAATGAAGCATCTTCATAATTTTAAGGAAACGCTGCTAAAATGAAGTCGCTTAATAAAGCATTTTGAACGACGAGCGCTCTTGCACACAAAAAAAGCGCCGGCTACTGCCAGCGCAAAACTTCAAAATGGTGACCCAGGAGGGACTCGAACCCCCGACCCTTTGATTCGTAGTCAAATACTCTGATCCAACTGAGCTACTGAGTCACAAGCCGACCGCTCTCGCAATCAACATAAGTGATTCTATCACAGGAAACACCCGTTGTCAAATAAAATTTGCGCGAGTCCTGTTTTTTCCGTACAGGTAAATTTACCCCTTGATTTCGACGGGTTTAGCTTGCATACAAACAACCAAATATGCTATACTATGGGTGGTAAACGAGAGTAGCATTAGGCGCACGCGAAAAGCCCCCAAGTTGCAGCTTGGGGGCTTTTCTGTTCCCATATTGCAGGCAGGGACTAACGCCTAGGCTTGTTGCCGTTGCTCTCAACCGTCAAACCATTTGCACAGATAGTGGCAGACTATCCCCTCCAAAACGGAGAGCATAAACGAGAGTAACATCCTTGACGCACCCCCTTTCCATTGCCATGTCTGGGGGCGGCAACACATTGAGTATAGCATACTCCGACTGTCGGAAAGCCTTGAAATTCAAGTGTTCCGTGACAAACTCCCCGTTTTTCCGTATAATGAAAGAGTCATTGACTGAATCCGCTTCCTTGAGGAAGCGTCCAGCTGCACGAAAGGATCTGCTTTATGGAAAAAGAAAAGAAAAGCCGCAAGAAGCACCTGCTCGCCCTCATGCAGAAATATGTGACGATCTTCATCGGCGCCGTCATCACGGCCGTCGGACTCGAAATCTTCCTCATCCCGAACAACATTATCGACGGCGGCGTCGTCGGCCTCTCCATCATGGCGCATGCCATCACAGAGCAGCCTCTGGGCGTCTTTCTCATCCTCTTCAACCTCCCGTTCCTCTACATCGGCTACAAGCAGATCGGCAAAGCCTTCGCCGTCGCCACCATGACCGCCATCTTCCTACTCTCCTTTTGGTCGGCCTACTTCGCGCCGTTCCCGACCGTCACGCAGGATTTTTTCCTCGCCGCCATCTTCGGCGGCATCATCGTCGGTCTCGGCGTCGGTCTCATCATTCGCTCGGGCGGCTCGCTCGACGGCACGGAAATCGTCGCCATCATCCTCGACAAGAAATCCGTGTTCTCCGTCGGCGAAGTCGTCATGTTCATCAACCTTTTCATCCTTTCAGGCGCCGGTCTTCTCTTCGGCTGGGACAAGGCGATGTACTCGCTCGTCGCCTACTTCGTCATCGCCAAGATGATCGACGTCGTCGTGCAAGGGCTTGACGAATCCTACGCCGTCATGATCGTCACGAACGAACCGGACAAAATCAATGTTGCCCTCGCCGAGCGATTGGGACGCGGCGTCACCCTCCTCTACGGCGAAGGCGGCTACACGGGCGAGGAAAAAAAGGTTCTCTACTCCGTCGTCACGCGCCTCGAAGTCAACAAACTCAAGGAAACCGTCCTCAGCATCGACGAAAGCGCCTTCGTGACCATCAACGCCGTCCACGACATCGTCGGCGGCAGATTCAAGAAAAGCGGGCATTAAACCTGCACAGATAAATTCCCCGCCCTCCCTCTTTACACATCTATGCCGTCCCCCTTAACGAAGGCTCAAGAGCAACGGTCGCAGCACGATTGACGACAAAAAGGGAACTGGTGCATAAGCTGAACTTAACTTATGCACCAGTTCCCTTTTTGTTTGAAAGTCGACCCCCGCAGATTTCCCAAGTTTCACCGAAGCCATGAAGCCTTTGCCCTGCCGCATGGAGATGCACTCTCTGGCGCTCCTTTTCGGCAGTCAAGCGGTATCGGCACTATGCGCCCTGCTTTTCCTGCGCATGATTCTTCTACTCGGACTCGGAATTGATCGGAACTGCTCTTCTTCTGCGTCAAACTCATGCATTGTTCTTCGCAGCTGCATGAGCTTCCGCCTTGACGCACGGATTCGTATCCGTGGATTCTTCGGCACTTGCGTCTTGCCTTACATCAGTTCCGCAAGCGCCCCTCAACCCTTCATGAATATTCGTTCCGCTTCCTGCCGCCATACTGCAACGGCTTGCCGCCCTTTGGATTCTCTCCGTGAGCTTGTTCATCATGGTCTCGGAATACGCTCTTCCTCCTCCACGATGCGCCTCATGCCTGAACCTTCGGCTTACCTTAAGCTTTTCTGCTATTTTTGCTAGTCTGCATACTAAAGTTTCTCCTCTTTCTGCAAACATCTTCGCAAGGGATGCCTCCTTTCATCTGCACCCTTATTATAAAACATCTCCCATAAGTTGTCAATAATATTTTGAAAAATCTTGAAATATTTTCCGTCGACTAAATTTCTCTGTAAAATAAAGAAGCAGCCCTTGCAGGCTGCCCCTTTATTGCACGCATTCCTTGAGCTTCTCCGGTGGCAGGAGGCGCATCAATCCCATGATTGCCAGGATCTGATCAAACGCCGTCCCCGGATTCGCCACATTCCGGATCTTCACGACATGCGTAGCGTCCTTCCAGTTGTCAAACTCACTGTTGTTTTCTGCATATTCCAAATGATACTTTATCTCACTATTTTTATGTCCGAGACGAATCATGCGCTCGACGAGCGTCACATAGTCGACCATGAGGAAGATCGTCTCGAAATTCTCTTTCAAAAGGCGCGCGAGCTGCTTGACGCCATTCGCCTCCAACATCACAAGGCTGATCTTATGCTCCTGCAACGCCGAAAGAACGTCTTTTTTTAAGACGCCATAATAGTCGCCCTTATATGTGACGTGCACAATGAATTCCTGCTTGAAGAACTCCGCCTTGCCGACAAAGCGGTAAAATCTCGTATCGGAATCGATTTTTCCTGGTTTCCGCGTCGTATATAAAGGAATGTAATGAATCCCCATCTGCATAAGTTTGCCGATCAGCACCGTCTTGCCCGAAGCGTGCGGCCCGACCAGCGCATAAATCTTATTTGTCATAATCCTCTCCTAAGAAGGCCGTTTGCACGGCCGGCGGAAAAGAAAAAGAGGGCCGCCCCTCCTCGTTCTTCTTATATCTATCAAAAAAGCCGTCCCTGCAGTAAAAACAAAGGTCATAAAAACCTCTCACATGCTATCATACATCATTTCTTCTCCTTTGCCAACCACATTTTCTCTGGAGAAACACAAAGCTGTCCTTATTTTTCTCTTAAAACTTTCAATTGAGATGCAGGAAAATTTACATAAGAAAAGGAAATGCGCAGGAAAACGCGAATATATTCATGACGGCAAAATACTAAACAAAGGGAAATCATATGCCATGACGAAAGGCGGGATGCTCCGTGTATTTTTACTGCGAGAAATGCAAAAAAAAATATCCCATCAGCTCGATGAACTACCGCTGCGAATGCGGCGGCATGTTCCATCTGAACAAGGCGGCAAACGAAGAAACGGTGCATGACGTCACGATCGGACACATGCACACCGATCTTCTGAGCATCAAGATTGACGGCATCGAGTATCTGCTGAAGACAGAGAACCTTCTGCCGACTGGCTCCTTCAAGGATCGCGGAGCCTACACGCTGATCAATGAGATCCACCACGTCGGCATTGAGAAGATCGCGCTCGATTCAGCAGGCAACGCCGGCGCCTCCATCGCAGCGCACGCAGCGGCAGCGGGCATCGACTGCACAGTCTATGTGCCAAAGGAGACGTCGCCCGACAAACTGCGTCAGATTGCCGCCTACGGCGCGAAGATCGTCAAGACCGAAGGCGGCCGCATGGGCGCGTGTCAGGCGGTCAAGGAAAACCTCGGCGACGCCTACTATGCTTCGCATGTCTATAATCCGCTCTTCTTCGAGGGCATGAAGGCGATGGCATACGAGATTTATGAACAGCTCGGCGAGAGTGTGCCCGAGTACATCTTCCTGCCCGTCGGTAACGGCACGATGCTCTTAGGTCTTTACTACGGCTTCATCGAGATCGGCCGCCTGCCACGCCTCGTGCCCGTGCAGAGCAAGAACTGTGCACCGCTCTACGAGGCGTTCAACAAGATACCGGCGAGCCCAAAGACGGAGACAATTGCCGAATCGATCCGCATCGAAACACCCAAACGTTTGCACGATATGCTCGCTGCCGTCACGAACAGCGGCGGTGACGTCCTCATCGTTGAGGATGAAGAAATCGTGAAGTGCAAAGAAATGCTCGGACGCCGAGGCATCTATGTGGAAACGACAAGCGCCGCAGCTCTCGCCGGCGCCATGCAAATCTTCGGTACGGCAAAACCCGACAACTATCGCGTCGTCGTGCCACTGACAGGATCGGGACTCAAAGGATAATACGAATCAGGAGGCTGTATCATGTTCAAGAGAATCCTCATCGCCAATCGCGGCGAAATCGCCGTCCGCGTCATCCGCGCCTGTCAAGAGCTCGGCGTCGAGGCGGTCGCCATCTACTCCGACGCCGACAAGAACGCCCTGCACGTCCAGCTCGCCGACCTCACCTACCGCGTCGGCCCCGCCGATGCGACGGAAAGCTACCTCAACAAGGAAGCCGTCCTTGAGGCAGCCATTCAGACGAAGTCCGACGCCATCCATCCGGGCTACGGCTTCCTATCCGAAGATGCCGACTTCGCCGAGATGGTCACGAAGGCTGGCATCGTCTGGATCGGCCCCATGCCCGAGACCCTGCGCCTCGTCGGCGATAAGGATGCAGCGCGCGCTGCCATGGCGCCGTCCGGCATTCCGATGTCAAAGGGCAGCGCCCCTCTCGAAAGCAACGAGATGGCCTTGAAGGCTGCCGCGGAAGTTGGCTACCCTGTCATCTTGAAGCCTGTATCAGGCGGCGGCGGCAAGGGCATGTTCGTCGCACATTCCGAAGAGGATCTCAAGAACATCCTGCATCTCGTCGATCTCAAGAAAGTCGTCCACTACTTCGAACACTATATCGAGCATTCACGCCACATCGAGGCGCAGATTCTTGCCGACAACTACGGCACGGTGCTCTTCCTCGGCGAGCGCGAATGCTCGCTGCAGCGCCGCAATCAGAAGCTCCTCGAAGAGTCGCCTTCCGTCGCCCTGACGGAAGAGAT
Source organism: Selenomonas sp. CM52 (assembly GCF_000292955.1). Taxonomy (NCBI): domain Bacteria; kingdom Bacillati; phylum Bacillota; class Negativicutes; order Selenomonadales; family Selenomonadaceae; genus Selenomonas; species Selenomonas sp. CM52. The sequence continues at coordinate 5,113 of NZ_ALNM01000011.1, read as the reverse complement.
GCGCCGCGAGATCGGCCGCCTTGCCATCAAGGCGGCGAAAAGCGTCCACTACTCGAATGCCGGCACGGTGGAATTCCTCCTCGATCTCGCCGACAACAAGTTCTACTTCATGGAGATCAACCCGCGCGTCCAGGTCGAGCACGCCATCACGGAAGCCGTCACGGGCGTCGACATCGTGCGCCGCCAGATCCAGATCGCCGACGGTGAGCCTCTGGGGCTCATGCAGAAGAATATCAAGATCCGCGGTCACGCCATCGAGTGCCGCATCAACGCCGAAGATCCCGACAACAACTTCCTGCCGTCTCCCGGTCTCATCACCTTCATGCACGAGCCGAGCGGTCCGCGCGTACGCTTCGACAGCGGCGTGACGACGGGACTGACAATCGAGCCGTGGTACGATTCCCTCATCGCCAAGGTCATCGTGCACGGTAGAACGCGCGGCGATGCCATCAAGATCATGGAACGTGCCCTAAGCGAATTCCGCATCGAAGGCGTCAAGACAACGATTGCCCTGCACCAGAAAATTCTTGAGGACAGCTACTTCCGCACGGGCAACATCGACACGCAATTCATCAAGCGCCGCATCACCCACTACGAGAACGAGCCGAAAAAGCTCAAGCTCAAGGACAAGCTCGATCTTGCCGCTTCCATCAACGCGAGCATGTATTACGCGTGAGACCTGCACATGAAAAGAACCCGACGGACATCCGTCGGGTTCTTTTCATGTGCAGAGGCATCCCGCATGTGCTCACTACGCTTCCTTCGGCGCCGGCGCTTTCTGCCCGAGCGAGATGATGAATCCCAAGACCGCTCCGGCGAGCGCCGGGCAGACCCAGCCCATCATGACGCCGTAGAACGGAACATGCGCGGCAAGCATTTCATAGAGGGCGGCAGAGCCGAAGCCTGCGGCATGCATCGCGTCCGTCAGCGAGAAGGCGAGCGTGACGAGGACGGCGCCCTGGTAGATGCTCTTTCGCCAGCCAATGAAGCGATCGAAGAGCGAGAGGAGGACGAATACGATGACGAGCGGGTAGATCGCCACGAGGAACGGCACGGCGAGCGCAATGATCTGCGTGAGGCCGATGTTCGACGCGCCGAAGCTGAAGAGCGTGGAGAAGAGCAGCAAGCGCTCGTAGGAAATCTTCTTCTTGAAGAGCTTGTGGAAGAACATCGCTGCGCTCGACGTGATGCCGCAGCACGTCGTGATGCACGCGAGGATGATGATGAGCGCGAGAAGCACGTTGCCCGCCGCGCCGAAGAAGATGCGCACGGCTTCGGCGAGGAGCTGTCCGCCGTTCTCCGAGTGTCCGAGAACCGTCACGCTCGTCGCTCCGAGATAGGCCAAGGAGCCGTAAACGCAGGCCATGAGGAATACGGTGATGAAACCGGCTGCGAGGCATGCCTTGCCGATGGTGCGCGTGTCGGTCACGCCGCGATAGCGCACGGCATTGACAACAAGCGCGCCAATGGCGATGGTCGCGAGGAGATCCATCGTCTGATAGCCGTCCTGGAATCCCTGCGCATAGGGCGATTCCAGGTAAACACCCGTCGGAGCGAGCACCTCCCCCATCGGCGACCAGAAGGTACGCAAAAAGAGGATCACAAGAACGACGAGCAGCGCGGGCGTAAGCATCTTGCCCACGCGGTCGATGAGCTTGTTCGGATTGAGCGACAAATAGTACGATGCGCCAAAGAAAAGCGCCGTGTAGATGACTTGCGGAAGCGTGACATCGCCCGCACCGACGAAGGGACGAATGCCGATCTCAAATGAGACGGCGCCCGTCCTCGGCATGGCGAACAACGGCCCTATGATGAGGTAGAGGATGATGAGAAGCGCCGTCGCAAACCATGGGAACGTGCGCCTCTTCAGAAGCTGCACATATTCGCCGCCCGCGAGCGCGATCGCCATGATGCCCAAAAGCGGCAGACCGACGCCCGTCGTCATGAAGCCGAGCATGGCGGACAGCGTGTTCGTCCCCGCCGCCTGCCCCAGTGCAGGCGGGAAGATGAGGTTTCCCGCCCCGAAAAAGACGGAGAACATCATGAAGCCCAAAGTCAAAAGATCCTTCTTCTTCAATCGATTCATTTCGCATTCCTCTCAAAATTCTCTTCCAACAGCGGCTTCAGGAACTTGCCCGTGTACGAGGCCTTGACCTTCACGATGTCCTCGGGACGGCCTTCGGCAACGATCGTGCCGCCGCCCGAACCGCCCTCAGGTCCGAGGTCGATGATGTGGTCAGCCGTCTTGATGACGTCGAGGTTGTGCTCGATGACGACGACCGTGTCACCGCCGTCGACGAGGCGGTGCAGGATGCCGAGGAGCTTCGCGATGTCGGCAGTGTGCAGTCCCGTCGTCGGCTCGTCGAGGATGTAGAGCGTGCGCCCCGTCGAGCGGCGCGCCAGTTCCGTCGCGAGCTTCACGCGCTGCGCCTCGCCGCCCGAGAGCGTCGTCGCACTCTGCCCAAGCTTGATGTAACCGAGCCCGACGTCCTGAATGACCTTGAGCTTCGTCTCGATGCGCGGGATATTCTTGAAGAACTCCACAGCTTCGTCAACCGTCATGGCGAGCACGTCGGCAATCGTCTTTCCCTTGTAGCGCACCTCAAGCGTCTCGCGGTTGTATCGCGCTCCCTTGCAGACCTCGCATGGCACATAGACGTCGGGCAAGAAGTGCATCTCGATCTTGATGATGCCGTCGCCGCGGCATGCCTCGCAGCGGCCGCCCTTGACGTTGAAGCTGAAGCGCCCGGGCTTGTAGCCGCGCATCTTCGCCTCCGTCGTCTGACTGAAGAGCTGCCGGATGGCATCGAATACGCCCGTATACGTCGCAGGATTCGAGCGCGGCGTGCGCCCGATCGGCTGCTGGTCGATGTCGATGATCTTGTCGACGTGCTCAAGTCCCAGAATTTTCTTGTGCTTGCCGGGCTTTCCCTTCGCATGGTAGAGCCTTGAGGCGACGCCCTTGTAGAGGATCTCGTTGACGAGCGTCGACTTGCCTGAGCCGGAAACGCCCGTGACGAGAATCAATTCCCCGAGCGGGAACTTCACGCGCAAGTTCTTGAGATTGTTCGCCGCCGCACCGACGATCTCGATGAAATTGCCCGTTCCCGTCCGGCGGCGGCTCGGCACGGGGATGAACTTCTTCCGCGCGAGATACTGTCCCGTGACGGACTCGGCGACCTTCTTGATCTCTTCCGCCGTACCCTCGGCGACGACACGCCCGCCATGCGCCCCTGCGCCGGGGCCGATGTCGATGATATGGTCGGCGGCATACATCGTATCCTCGTCATGCTCGACGACGATGAGCGTGTTGCCGAGATCGCGCAGATGCTGCAGCGCCGCCAAGAGGCGGTTGTTGTCACGCTGATGAAGTCCGATGCTCGGCTCATCGAGGATGTAGAGCACGCCCATGAGTCCCGAACCGATCTGAGTCGCAAGCCGTATGCGCTGCGCCTCGCCGCCCGAGAGCGTCCCCGCCGCACGCGATAGCGTCAGATAATCAAGCCCGACGTTCAAGAGAAAGCCGAGGCGCGCATGAATCTCTTTCAAGATCTGCGCGGCGATCTTCGCCTCGCGCTCCGAGAGCGAAAGCTCGGAGAAGAATTCATCACATTCTCGAATCGTCAGCGCCGTAACCTCGGCGATGTTCTTGCCGCCGACCTTGACGGAAAGCACCTCGGGACGAAGACGCGCTCCATGGCACGCAGGGCATGGTGTGATCGTCATGTAGTTCTCGTAGTCCTCGCGCATCGCGTCCGTGTCCGTCTCGCGGTAGCGCCGCGTAAGCATCGGCATGACGCCCTCGAAGGCCGAATGATGCAGCTTGTACTCGCCGAACATGTTCTCGTAGCCAAACTCGAACTTCTCCTCGCCCGTGCCGTAGAGAAGAAACTCCTGCACCTTCTTGTCCAAGTCGCGAAACGGCGTGTCAACCGTATAGCCGTAATGCTTGAGAACGGCCTCCATCTGGCAGTTCGCATAGGTGTTGAGATTCTTGGAAAGCGGCGCGAATACTCCCTCGGCAAGCGACAGCGAATCGTCGGGTACGACAAGCTCCAGATCGAACTCCATGTTGCTGCCGAGGCCGCTGCACGTCGGACATGCGCCGTAAGGGCTGTTGAACGAGAACATGCGCGGCGTGATTTCGGGCAGGCTGATGCCGCAGTCGACGCACGCGAAGTTTTCGCTGAACATCAAAAGTTCGCCGTCGACGATTTGCACGTAGACGACTCCCTCGCCCATCTTCAAAGCCGTCTCCAAGGAATCGGCAAGCCGCTGCTCCATGCCCTCGCGGACGACAAGACGGTCGACGACGACTTCGATCGTATGCTTCTTCGCCTTGTCGAGGTGAATCTCTTCACCGAGGTCGACGACCTCGCCGTCGATGCGCACGCGCACATATCCTTCGCGGCGGATGTGGTCGAGAATCTTCTTGTGCTCGCCCTTCTTGCCGCGAACGATCTGCGCCATGATCAGGAGCTTCGTGCGCTCGGGCAAAGCCTCAAGCTTGTCCATCATCTGATCGACCGTCTGCTGCGCGATGGGCTTGCCGCACTTCGGACAATGCGGGCGGCCGGCGCGCGCGAACATCAATCGCATGTAATCGTAAATCTCCGTCACCGTGCCAACGGTCGAGCGCGGGTTGCGGCTCGTCGTCTTCTGGTCGATGGAAATCGCCGGCGAAAGTCCCTCGATATTGTCAACATCGGGCTTGTCCATCTGACCGAGGAACTGCCTTGCGTAGGATGACAGCGACTCCACATAGCGCCTCTGCCCCTCGGCATAAATTGTATCAAAAGCGAGCGAGGACTTGCCCGATCCCGAAAGCCCTGTGACGACGACGAGTTTGTCTCGCGGTATCTCCACGTCGATATTCTTCAGATTATGGGCGCGCGCGCCCTGTATGCGAATCACATTCTCCATAAAGTATTTTCCTCCGTTTGCTGCTTCCCCCTATTATATCGGAAAGGCGGCGGAAGTTGAAGCCCTTTTATTATTTTATCTTCTCTTTGCACAAATCAGGAGAATCGTGCCTCGATCAGAATAACCTTGCTCATGTCCCACGAGAGCCTCCCATACAAAAAGGCTGCCGCACGAAGCCCATCCTTGCTTC
>NZ_ALNM01000010.1:0-81629 GCF_000292955.1 Selenomonas sp. CM52 | reverse complement strand
CCAGCCGTAACCGGCAATGACAACGGTTTTGCCCGTGATGCAGAGGTTCGTCGTGCGCATGATGCCATCCCACGTTGACTGCCCCGTTCCATAGCGGTTGTCAAACAGATACTTGCAGTAGGCGTCGTTCGCCGCAATCATCGGGAACTCAAGTTTGCCCGCACGGGCGAGAGAATGCAGACGATGCACGCCCGTCGTCGTTTCCTCCGAACCGCCGAGGATGTTCGGTAGAAGTTCACGGCGCTTCGTATGCAGAATATTCACGAGGTCGCCGCCGTCGTCGATGATGATGTCAGGCTTAAGGTCAAGCGCCTTGTCGATGTAATTCTCATACTCTTCGTCCGTGCAGCCGTGCGTCGCAAAGACATGAAGCCCATCTTCGACGAGCGCTGCCGCGATGTCATCCTGCGTGGACAACGGATTGCTGCCCGTGATGGCAACCTCTGCGCCGGCGTTCTTCATGATCAACGCCAAATACGCTGTCTTTGCTTCAAGATGCAGCGTGATAACGATCTTCTTGCCTGCAAAGGGCTTCGTCACGGAAAATTCCTTGTTGACGGCTTCCATGACAGGCATGAAGTTCTTGACCCAGTTGATTTTGTCATGACCCGACGGCGCGAGTTTGATGTCTTTGATCATTGATTCCATGTGCGTTGCTCCTCCTAAAAATCGTTTCCTGCAAAGCGGCAATTTCAGCGCAGCAGTTTCTCCAAATAGAGGTAATCCGTCAGATCGGTCTGAAGCGGCGTGACGGAGATGTAGCCGCGCTCTGCGGCAGCGATGTCCGTTGCATCGCTGTTTCCCTCGTCGAGAATCTCCCCGCCGAGAAAATAGCATTCCTTCCCGTCCACATCTTCCATCCTTTGAAATGCATTGATGTAATCGCGGCGGCCAAGCTGCGTGAATACGAACTGCGGACCATTTTCGCCGAATTTTTTGGGGAAATTTACATTATAGAAGTTCACTTTTCCCTCTTCGTAAAAGAGAGAAAAAAGATTCTCCTCCATAAGTCTGGCAGCTGTATCATACGAGATTTCGGACTTCATGTCGAGGGATACGGCCGTCGCTGTGATTCCATGCAGATACGCTTCCATCGCAGCGTTGGCTGTGCCGGAATAAAGCACATCCGTGCCCAGATTCGCTCCGTGATTGATGCCGGAGATTACATACTCCGGATATATATCGGAAGAAATCGCTTCAAGGTAAAGTTTCACGCAGTCCGCCGGCGTACCCTCAATCCGATATGCCGCCACGCCGTATCGCTCTTCCAAAGGGCGATACCGATCGAGACGGATGTACTTCTTGACCGTGATTGCATGGGACATGCCGCTTTGCTCAAAGGCCGGGGCAGCCACAACGACCGTATGGTGCGGCGAGAGCACGCGCACGAGCGCCTCTATTCCGGCAGCTTCTATACCGTCGTCATTCGTCAATAGTATACGCAATACATCCGTCCTCTCTATCGTTCATTCAAGGCGACAAGCGCACAGAGACCTTCATTCCAGGTTGTATTCCTTCTCCCGCCTCTTCGGGAACAGAAATGCGCACACGGACTTTGCCAGATACCGTCTCATCTCCCTCGTCTGCATCAGGTTCCTCTATATCCTGCACCGTACCCTGTATGTCGCGTCCGCCCAAGCGATAAGAAGCGAATTGCCCTAGGCGCACCTTCGCTTTCTGATCATCGTTCAAAACGGCTTCAATCCACAAATCCTTGGCATTGCCGATGTTTGCAAAGGTTTGCCCCGTGCTGACCTTGCTTTCAGCAGCGATGTCTTCGGCTAGATAGAGCGTTCCGGAAGCGGGCGCAATGATATCTGTTCCCGCTTTATCCTGCTGCGCCTTTGCCAAGGCGATTTCCGCCTGCTTCAAAAACAGTTCTGCTTGTTTGATCTGTTCCGGCGAAGCGGGCTGCAGGACGGTGCGATAGCTTGATGAAGGTGCACGAGCCTGATTGGAAGCAACAGCGGCATTGTAAGCGGCCTCGGCTTCATCGCGTTTCACGGCGCTGATAGCGCCCATCGCATAGAGCTCGTTCATTCGCTCCATGCGTGCGCGTGCCGCTTCCGTATCGACCGCAGCGCTCGGAGCTTCATTCACGACGGGCTGCGTGACAGCGATTCCTTTCTGCAAATTCTCCAAGCTTTGTTTCGCTAACGTGACATTTTGCTGCAACTGGGCGATATCCTCGTCCGTGACATTGACCTTGATGTGCGCGAGGACGTCCCCTGCCTCCACATGAGCGCCGTCGGCGACCAGAATTTCCGCTATCGTGCCATCTGCCTTTGCTTTTGCGGGCACGAGCGCACTTTTCACCTGGGCGTCTTCGAGCGTCACAACATTATGCGAGCGCTGGTAGAGCCAGATGCCGCCGATCGTGAGGGCAGCGAGCATCAATAGGCCAAGCAGACTGAACTGCAAAAATCGTATTGCCTTTTTCGTAACATCTATTTCCACGAAGATCACCTCTGCGCCATGGGAATCCCTCCAAGGAAAGTTTCCCGTCGGAACTGCGAACAGCGTGTGCAGGCACGAGACTTGACCATACAGTCGTGTTAAGCAAGTTGTTCCGCCAGAACCTTTTCAGCTTCCTGCAAAGCTTCTGGCATCTTAGCAGGCTCTTTGCCACCTGCCTGCGCCATCTCTTTTCGTCCGCCGCCGCCGCCGCCAACGATTTTAGCTGCCGCCTTGACCATGTTGCCCGCATGAGCGCCCTTTGCCACAGCTGTGTCACTCGCCTTCGCCACGAGGCTGACTTTCCCTTCGTGCGCGGCGGCAAGCACGACCACGCCGCTTTCCAGACGATCGAGCAGCATGTCGGCAATCTTTCGCAGATCGTCGATATTATCGGCTTCAACGATGCCCGAAGCAAAGGAAAGATCTTTTATCTGCTTCTTCTGCGCGAGCAGCATATCGACATCTCCCATGGCGCGTTCTTTCGTGAAAGAAGCGATTTCCTGCTTGAGTTTCTTGTTCTCTGCCAATGCGCTCTCAATATGGGAAACAAGTTCATCATCGCGACATTTGAACGCGTGTGCGGCTGCGGCGAGAGTCTCCGCCTTCTCATTCATGTAGTCGATGGCCGCCTTGCCTGTCAAAGCCTCGATGCGGCGCACGCCAGAAGCGATGCCCGTCTCGCTGATGATCTTGAACATGCCGATCTCGCCGATGTTCTTTACATGCGAGCCGCCGCAGAGCTCTATGCTGAAATCCGGCACAGAGACGACGCGCACGACATCGCCGTACTTCTCACCGAAAAGCGCCATAGCGCCGAGTTTCTTCGCCTTGTCGATTTCCATCTGCGCGATTTCCACAGGCTTTGCCATGAGAATCTGCTCATTGACCAGGCGTTCCACTTCCTGCAACTGCAGCGCCGTCACAGGCTCGAAATTGGAGAAGTCGAAGCGCAGGCGCTCGGGCATGACCAAGGAGCCAGCCTGATTGACCTGATCGCCGACGACGCGCTTCAACGCAGCCTGCAGGAGATGCGTTGCCGTATGGTTGCGCGCTGACGACAGCTTCTTCATCCAATCAATCTGGATGGAAACATGGTCGCCAACCTTCAACATGCCCTCTTCAACATAACCGATATGATAAACCGTGCCGTCGGGAAGTTTCTTGGCGTTGGCAACCTGCACGCGGCCAAATTCCGTCTCCAAAAGTCCGGCATCGCCGACCTGACCGCCTCCTTCTGCATAGAAAGGCGTCGACTGCAAGATGATGCCCGCCTCCTCACCGTCGGCAAGCTCATCGACGAGACCGCCGTCCTTCCAGATGGCGACGACGGTCGATTCCTTCGCATTCTCATCGACACAGAGATGTGACGTATCGATGCCCGAGAGGTCGGGTACGGCGACGCGCTGATTTTCCTGCCGCGCGGCACGGGCACGTTCGCGCTGCTTCTCCATCGCTTTCTCGAAGGAATCTTTGTCAAGTTCCATTTCGTTTTCATGCAAGATCTCGTCGGTGACTTCCCATGGGAAACCGTACGTATCGTAGAGTTTGAAGCCAATTTCACCAGGAAGCACCTTTTTGCCTTCTCGCTTCAAGTCCTCGATGTGACCGTTCAAGAGTTCCATGCCCTGTGCGAGCGTCGCCGCGAAGCGATCCTCCTCAATGCTGATAACTTTCTTGATGTATTCTTTCTTCTCAGCAAGCTCTTCAAAGTCCGCTGCACCCTTGTAGATTTCGGCAACGGCATCAATCGCGCCTTCCAAGAACTTGTCATGAATGCCGAGGATGCGCCCATGGCGCACAGCACGACGCAAGATGCGGCGCAGAACATAGCCGCGTCCCTCGTTTGAAGGCAGGATGCCGTCCATGATCATGATTGCCATGCTGCGCGCATGGTCAGCGATGACCTTGAGCGAGACGTCCTTCTCCGCATTTTCGCCATAAACGACACCGGATACTTTCGAGGCGTATTCGATGATGGGAAAGAGCAAATCCGTCTCGAAGTTCGTCTTCTTATTCTGCAGCACGGAAGCCAATCGCTCAAGACCGCATCCCGTATCAATATTCTTGTGCTCAAGCGGATTGTACTGACCGTCTTCCGTGCGGTCGAACTGCGTAAAGACGAGATTCCAGATTTCGAGGTAGCGGTCACAATCACAGCCGACAGCACAGTCTGGGCTGCCGCAACCGCGCTCTTCACCAAGGTCGATGTAGATTTCCGAATCAGGACCGCAAGGGCCGGGGCCGATCTCCCAGAAGTTGTCATCGAGTTTCACGATATGATCCTGCGGGAAGCCAGGCTGCTCACGCCAGATGGCGGCTGCTTCATCGTCCTTCGGATAGACCGTGACCCAAAGCTTTTCCTTCGGCAAATCCAAGACATCCGTCAGGAACTCCCACGCCCAAGGAATCGCCTCTTTTTTGAAATAGTCTCCAAAAGAGAAGTTGCCGAGCATTTCAAAATACGTCTGATGACGTGCCGTGCGCCCGACGTTCTCAATATCTCCCGTACGTACACAGCGCTGGCTCGTCGTGATGCGCGTGCGCGGCGGTTTCATCTTGCCCGTAAAGAACGGTTTGAACGGCGCCATGCCCGCGCCGATCATCAAGAGCGTTGGATCGTTTGCAGGGATGAGCGAAGCGCTCGGCAACCGCAGATGCCCCTTTTTCTCCGCAAAGAACTGCAAATACGCTTCGCGCAATTCATTTCCTGTCATGTATTTCAAAAGAACCTACCCCCATCAGAGATTACGTCAAGCTTGAACAAATTCCGCTTGGGATTCATTCGCTCGACCTCGTACTAACAAACAATTATAGCATAGCCTGACACGATTGTTCCAGTGTTTTCAATATGCGATGTCAAATATGGTCAATCAGCTGCAGGAGCTCCTCCTCCGTCAAGATTCGGACGCCCAGCTGCTCCGCCTTTTGCAGCTTGCTGCCAGCATTTTCTCCCGCGACGAGGCAGTCCGTCTTCTTGGACACGGAACTTGTCACGCGTCCGCCGTGCTGCTCGATCAGCTCCGTGATTTCCCTGCGCCCGAAATGACGCAGCGTGCCCGTGACGACGAAGCTCATATCGGCCAGTTCGTCGCCCTGTGCCGTACGCTCTTGTGCTGCCGTCGCGACGCCGAGCTGCTGCAGTTCGCGGCAAATCTTTGCATTGCCTTCGTTTTGGAAATACGAACGGATGGCGGCGACGCTCGTTTCGCCCATATCACGCACCGCGAGAATCGCCTCATCGGACGCATTTTCTAAAGCCTCCAAGGTCTTGAAATGCTGCATGAGAGCGGCAGCTGCCGCCTTGCCGATACCGTGGATACCGAGTCCCGTCAAAAGACGCTGCGGTTCGTTCTTCTTTGCTTCTTCGATTGCCGAAAGCAATTTGTCCGTGTTTTTTTCCTTGCCGACAACGCCTTGGGCAATCAGCTCTTCCCGATGCTCCTTCAAGCGGAAGATGTCGACGATCGTGTGAAGGAAACCTTTTTCAATCAAGGCGGCGATGTTCTTTTCGCCCAAACCCTTGATGTCCATAGCGTCGCGGCTCACAAAATTCAGGATGTGGCTCTCCACCTGCGCCGGACATGCCTGATTGATGCACTTGACGTCGGCGGAATCCGCCTCTCTCTCAGCCTTTGCACCGCAGACGGGGCAGCGATCGCCGATCTTGAACGGCTCTGTTCCCTCGGGACGCTTTTCTTTTACGACCGCCTTGATCTTCGGAATGATCTCTCCCGACTTGTAGACGACGACGGTATCGCCTACGCGCACATCGAGATCGTCGATGAAATCCTGATTGTGCAGCGTCGCGCGCTCGACCGTCGTACCGCAAAGACGGATGGGATCGAACGTCGCCGTCGGTGTGATGCGCCCCGTCCGGCCGACAGAAAGCGTGATGCTGCGCACGACGCTTTCCTTTTCCTCGGGCGGGTATTTATAGGCGATCGCCCAGCGCGGCGCCTTGGAAGTCGCGCCGAGGCTCTCCCTTTGCGAAAAATCATTGAGTTTGACGACAGCGCCGTCGATGTCGTAGGGCAGATCGCCGCGCGAGGCGCCGATCTGCTCGATGGCATCCCAGACCTCCTCTGCCGTACGGCAGACGTGATAGGCATGAATGACCTTGATGCCCTGCCGTTTCATGAAGTCGTAGGCTTCGACATGCGTTTGGAAATCCTTGCCGCGCACCGCCTGCAGATTGAACACGAAGAGGGACAGCCCCCTCTCCTTCGTGATGCGGCTGTCGAGTTGGCGCAGAGTGCCCGCCGCACAGTTGCGCGGATTGGCAAAAAGCTTTAGCCCGAGAAGCTGACGCCTCTCGTTGACCGCCTCAAATGCCGCCTTCGTCATGTAGACTTCGCCACGCACCTCGAAGTAAGGCAGCGGCTCTTTGAGTTTCTGCACGACATCTTTGATGACCTTGGCATTTTCCGTGACGTCCTCGCCCTGTACGACGCCGTCGCCGCGCGTGATGGCACGGCTCAGCATCCCGTTTTCATAGCGCAGGGCAAGCGAAAGTCCGTCGATCTTTTCTTCGACGACGAACACAGGATTTTCCATGCGCGCCTCTATATCGCGCACGAAAGCTTCTATCTCCTCGCGAGAGAATACATCCTGCAACGAAAGCATCGGCACATCGTGGTGCACGAGCGTGCCTGCCGTGCGCTTCGCTGTACCACCGACCTTCTGCGTCGGTGAGTTTTCCGTGATAAGCTCGGGGTATTCCCTTTCCAGCGCCTTGAGCCGCAGCATAAGCTGATCGTATTCGTAATCGCTGATTTCGGGATTGTCGTCGTTGTAGTAGCGCACATTGTGGTGACGTATCGTGCGCCGCAGCTGTGCAAGCTCTTTTTTGACTTCTTGAATATCCATAAGAACCTCAGACTTTCTCGATGGGAGCATACTTCTGCATGAGCCCCTTGATGCCGATTTGCGGGAAGGCGATCTTCAGCTCGACTTCTTCGCCTTCGCCCTTGACCGAGACGACTGTGCCGACGCCCCACTTGCCATGACGAGCCTTGTCGCCCGCACGCCATGCCACTTCCATGCTCGGGCGAATTGCGGCGGACGCGGCAGGACGCACCTCGCGAGGGGAAGAAGGTACAGGCGCAGGCGATGCAGAAGGAGCTGTCGTCCGCTGCAAACTTTGCAGAATCTCGAAGGCGGACTGCGGCCTCCCCATGCCCCGCGACTCTAAAAACGCGCTCCGTCCGAAAGCCTGTGCCTTTTCCAAATACGTTTCGGGAATCTCCGCGAGGAATCTCGACGGCGGATAGACATTCCCCTTGCCGTAAAGCGTCCGATAGCGCGCGTAGCTCAAGTAGAGCTTGCGTTCAGCGCGCGTGATGCCGACATAGCAGGTGCGGCGTTCTTCCTCGATTTCGCTCGGCTCAAGCAGCGTGCGCGCATGGGGAAAGATTCCCTCCTCCATGCCCACGAGAAAGACGACGGGGAACTCCAAGCCCTTTGCCGAATGAAGCGTCATGAGCGTCACGCGGTCGTCCTCCATGTTCGCCGTATCGACATCGGAGACGAGTGCGATCTGGTTGAGGAAATTTTCCAAAGTCGGCTCTTCTTCCGTCTTTTCAAACTCTCGTGCCACGCCGACGAATTCGCGCAAGTTCTCGATGCGCGTCTGCGCCTCGGGCGTATCCTGCTTCTCCAACTCCTTGATATAACCCGTATCGTCAAGCAAGGCTTCGATAAAGGAAGAAAGCGGCATAGCGGCAAGTTTGCCCATGAGGTCAAAGAGAAGCGCGGCGAAGGCTTCGAGCAGATTCTTCGTGCGCGTCTTGAATCCCATGGCTTCGAGCGCTTCGGGACTTGACAGGACATCGAAGAAGGCTTCTTCATGCATGGCGGCATACTCCGTGAGCTTGGCGATCGTCGATGCGCCGATGCCGCGCTTGGGCACGTTGATGATGCGCAGGAGGCTCACGGCGTCAAACGGGTTGTAGAGGACGTGCAGATAGGCAATGATGTCCTTGATTTCCATGCGGTCGTAGAACTTCAAGCCGCCAACCATCGTATAGGGAATCCCCGCCGCCATCATGGCTTCTTCGAGGACGCGCGACTGCGCATTCGTGCGGTAAAGCACGGCGATGTCGCCATAATCGACGGAAAAGAGCGTCTTCTGCTTCTGCACGGTATCTACGACGAATCTTGCCTCGTCGCGCTCGTCATTCGCCTGATAGAGGGCGATCTTCTCCCCTACGGCGTTTTCCGTCCAGAGCTTCTTCGGCTTGCGATTCTCATTGTTTCGGATGACGGCATTGGCTGCGGCCAAGATATTCTTCGTCGAGCGATAATTCTGCTCAAGCTTGATCGTCTTCGCCTCGGGAAAGTCCTTCTCGAAATTCAAGATGTTGCTGATGTCTGCGCCGCGCCAGCCGTAGATGGACTGATCGGCATCGCCGACGACGCAGAGATTGTGATGACCGCCTGCCAGAAGCGTTGTGAGCCTGTATTGTGCGCCGTTCGTATCCTGATATTCGTCGATGAGGATGTAGCGGAAACGCTGCTGATACTTCTGACGCAGTTCGTCGTTATTTTCCAAAAGGTCGACGGCGAGCAGCAGGAGATCGTCAAAATCCAAAGCGTTGTTCTCGCGCAGCTTCTTGTCATACAGGCTGAAAAGCTCCGCAATCTTCTTCGCATGGAACGTATCCGCCTGCCGCGCGTAGGCGCGCGGGCCGAGCATGAGATTCTTCGCGTTCGATATGGCGTTCTGCACCTTTGCGGGAGCAAATTGCTTGTCATCAAGATTCAGCTCCTTGAGGCACGCCTTGATGACGGTCTTGGAATCTGACGTATCGTAGATGACGAAATTTTTCTTGTAGACTTCGCCCGCTTCAATCTCGCGCCGCAGAAAGCGTGCGCAGAAGGAATGAAATGTGCTGAGCCAGACATCCTTGCCCAAGCCGCCGATCATGCGATCGACGCGCTCGCGCATCTCTGCCGCCGCCTTGTTCGTGAACGTGATTGCCAAGATGCCGTAGGGCGGCACGCCGTGCGCCAAGAGATTGGCGATGCGGCAGGTGAGCACCTTCGTCTTGCCCGAACCGGCGCCCGCCATGATGAGCAGCGGGCCGTCGATATGTGCGACAGCTTCCCGCTGCATGGGATTCAAGCCCTGAAAAATATCCACTGTATCAACCTCACAAACATCAGCAGCATACATGTTTGATTGCAGCAAAGGAAACGGCTGCCGCAGATATACTGCAACAGCCGTTCCTGCCTTTTACAGCTCTCACTGCTTCTTGATCAATTTGACGGCTTCCGAAAGGGGCGGGATGATCTGCTTCTTGCGCGACATGACGCCGGGCAGATAGATATGCGTGCCGCTGGCATCCTTGTGGAACGCCTCGCCGATCAACGTCTTGGGCGATCCCGTGTAGAGCAGATACGTCCCTTCAGCGATGATGTCCGTGACCATGACGAGGCTCATGTCGTAGCCTTCCTTCTTGCAGACGTCCGCCATGCTCTTAACAATTTCCGCCTCGATATCCATGACTTCCTTCGTGTCCATGACGGAAATCTGGCTGACGATGATGCGGTAATCGCCAATCTGGAATTCCTTCATATCGTTCTTGGTGATTTCCAAGGGCGACATGTTGCCGATGCCCGAACCCGCCTTGAGCATTGCCATGCCATATTCCATGATATCGACGCCGGCAATCTCCGCCAGACGTTCCGCCGTCTTCTTGTCGTATGGCGTGCAAGTCGGCGACTTGAAGAGCACCGTATCGGAAAGAATCGCCGAGAGGAGCAGGCCTGCGATCGACGGCGGGATGTCGACATCCCTGTGCCAGTGCATGTTCGCCACGATCGTCGCCGTGCAGCCCACAGGCTCTTGACGCGTGAAGATCGGCTCGCTCGTCTGGATGCCGCCGAGACGGTGGTGATCGATGATCTCAAGAATCTTCGCTTCCTCGATGCCCTCGACTGCCTGTCCGCGCTCATTGTGGTCAACCAAGATGACGCGCTCGCGCTCCGGTACCATGAGCATGTCCTTGCTCACGAGCCCGACGAGCTTGCCATTTTCCACGACGGGATAATTGCGGTAGCTGTATTGCTCCATCGTTCCCTTGATGTCGCTCAGGAGGTCGAGCGGCTTGAAGGCGACAATCTCGTCCTGCATGATGCGCTTGACAGGCACGCACTGGTTGATGAGCCGCGCACAAGTGTAGGTGTCATAGGGCGTGTTGATGATGAGCATGTGGCGCTCCTCGGCTTCCTCGATGACGCTCGGCGACACCCTGCCGTTGCCCGTGACGATCATGCAGTCGATTCCCTGCTTCAGGCAGTCAATCAAAGTCTCGTCCCTGCGGTCACCGATGAGGACGACGTCGTGCTCCTTGACGACATCCTGAATCATGCTGATGCTACCCGCGGCGATGCGCACATTGCCGCGAATCTTGCCGCCCTCATCGCCGTTGACGATGACCTCACCGTCAATGACGCGGATCACATCGCGGAAGGAGACGCCCGCGTCGGCGAGATTCTGCATGCTGAGTTCCTTGAAATAGCGCTGCGCGAGGTCGCTGACGGTCACGATGCCGATGAGCCGCTCGTCCTTATCGACGACGGGAACCGACTTCAGATCGTTTTCACGCATGATTTCGCCGAGATGACGCAGGCTGTCCGTTTCTTTGACGACAGTCTTGCAGTCGAGCGTGATGTCCTTCACGCGCGGATAGAGATCGGTGATGAGAAGAGGCTGTTCCACATGGAAGTGGTTCAGAGCAAATTTCGTCTCCTCGTTGACCTTTCCCGCGCGCGCCGGCACAACATTCTCGCCCATCGCCTGCTTCAGATGCGCATAGCCGATTGCGGAGCAGATGGAATCCGTATCCGGATTGCGATGCCCTATCGTATAGATCGGTTTCGTATTTTTCATCGAAAAGAAGCCTCCCGTTTTCAGATGATATATGATGGTTTCCATTATATCCTACGATACATACGAAAAGCAAGCCCGCATCGGCAAGATAGAAATCATATCTTGCCGATGCAGGCTGCATGTACGATCTTTTTCTCCTCACCGTCGAGCAGGAGCGAGCGATGCAGCGCCGCCTCATCGAATCGGCCGACGGCGCACGCGCCCAAGCCCAGTGCCTGAGCCGTCAGATAGAGATTCTGCCCGATATGACCGGCATCGAGATAGATGTACTCGTAGACCTTGCGCCCGTACGTGCGAATGCCGCGCACGACGTCTGCGACCCAGAAGAAGATTGCCGCGCTTTGACGCACCATTGCCTGCTGCTCGAAGGCGGCAAGCATTTCCTCCGGAGCATCTTCAGAAAGAGTCAAACGCTTCAGTGCATGTTCCACAGGCATAAATTGATAAAAGTCTGTGGGCACATTTTCTACATTCTGCAGATACAACAGGGTTGTCAACGGATGGAGCGCCGCTGCCGATGGGACATTGCGCAGCGTGCGTCCTCCTTCTGCGACCATCTTGACGCCCTGCGTGCACCATAAGAGATAAGAAAGCTCCTGCAAGGACAGAACCTCCGCCGTGTACTGCCTGCGGCTTGCGCGAAGTTCAATAAGCTCCAGGAAGTTGATTTCCCGGTCGGGCAGGAGGTCAGGCTCGGGCAGCTGCAGGACATCGCCCTTTCCCTCACACATCGGGACGCACGCCGTCCTTTCCTGTGAATTGGTGGTAGCTGCCTCCGCTCCTGCGG
This sequence comes from Selenomonas sp. CM52, assembly GCF_000292955.1. Lineage (NCBI taxonomy): Bacteria > Bacillati > Bacillota > Negativicutes > Selenomonadales > Selenomonadaceae > Selenomonas > Selenomonas sp. CM52. The sequence goes on along the minus strand of NZ_ALNM01000010.1, from coordinate 69,492 downwards.
TTCATAAGCTCGACGAAGAGTTCATCGGGCACGATGTTGTGGAACGCGAGAAGCACGAGGCAGTGATACCAGAGATCGCCCATCTCGTAAAGGATGTCGCTCTTTTCCATATTCTTTGAGGCGATGATGGTCTCTGCCGCTTCTTCGCCTACCTTTTTCAAGATCTTGTCCTGTCCCTTGTCGAAGAGATAATTCGTGTAGGAACCTTCAACGGGATGAACGCGCCGCTCCTGGATGACGTGATAAACGGCATTGAGCACTTCTGCGAGCGAAGTCTGCGGCTCGTCGCCGATGACGGCGACGCCCTTCTCGTCCTTGCCCAGCCTGCGTCCGCTGAAGCACGAGTATGTGCCCGTATGGCACGCGACGCCCGCCTGATGCACGCGCACGAGAAGCGTGTCTCCGTCGCAGTCGTAGGAGATTTCCTTGACCTGCTGCACGTTGCCCGAAGTCTCCCCTTTGCGCCAGAGCTTCTTGCGCGAGCGGCTGTAGAACCATGTGAAGCCTGTTTCCAAAGTTTTCTTCAGCGATTCCTCATTCATGTAGGCGAGCATGAGAACCTCGCCGTTTTCCTCCTGCACGATGGCGGGGACAAGACCTTTTTCGTCAAAATGTATCATGGAAATATCAATCGAAGTATTCATAATCTGACCTCCACTCCACGATTCTTCAGATAATCCTTAACTTCCCTTATGGTAAATTCGCCATAGTGGAAAACCGAAGCGGCAAGGACGGCGTCTGCCTTCCCTTCCGTCAGCACATCATAAAAATGAGAAAGCTTCCCCGCACCGCCCGAGGCGATGACGGGCACGGGGACGCTTTCAGAAACAGCGCGCGTCAACGCGATGTCGTAGCCATCTTTCGTGCCGTCAGCGTCCATGCTCGTCAATAGGATTTCCCCTGCGCCCAAAGCGACGCCCTTCTTCGCCCAGGCAAGGCAGTCCATGCCTGTCGGCGTCCTGCCGCCATTGATGTAGACCTCCCACTCGTTTTCCCCGCTCTTTCGCGCGTCGATGGCGAGGACGATGCACTGCCTGCCAAACCGCGCCGCGCCGAGGCGCAGAACCTCGGGATCTTTCACGGCGGCCGTGTTGAAGGACACCTTGTCCGCACCCGACTTCAACAGCCTGCGGATATCCTCGGGCGTGCGTATGCCGCCGCCGACGGTGAACGGGATGAACATCTCGGAGGCGCAGGCCTTGGCCACTTGGACGATGGTCGATCGCTCCTCGTGCGACGCCGTAATGTCGAGGAACACCAGCTCGTCCGCCCCTTCTTTGTCATAGCGTGCCGCCAGTTCGACGGGATCGCCCGCATCGCGCAGACCGACGAAGTTCGTACCTTTGACAACGCGCCCGTTTCTGACATCGAGGCAGGGAATGATGCGCTTCGTATACATTTTACCCCTCCTGGCCGGCGATTTCAATGGCTTCCTGCAAGTCAAGCGCCCCCGTATAGATGGATTTGCCGACGATCACGCCGCAGACGCCATCGGCTTCCAACCGCTTCAGACGGCGGATGTCATCGAGAGAATTTACGCCGCCTGAAGCGATGACCGCCGCGCCGCTCTCCTTGGCGAGAGCGACCGTCGCCTCCGCGTTCACGCCCGTCAATGTTCCGTCACGAGAAATGTCGGTGTAGATGATGGTGCGAACGCCTGCATTGACCATGCGCTTTGCCAACTCGCCCGCTTCCACTTCGCCGGAAACGCCCCAGCCATCGACGGCGACGATGCCGTCCTTGGCGTCGATACCCACGATGATGCGCTCCTCGTACTTTTGGCAGGCCTCTTCCACAAGCGCGGGATCCTGCACCGCCACGGAGCCGAGGATCACGCGACTCACACCGAGAGCCAGCACCTCTTCAATATTTTCGAGCGAACGGATGCCGCCGCCAAGTTCAACAGAGATGTCTACACTCCCCAGGATGCGCTCTACCGCAGCGAGATTCATCGGCTTCTTCGCCAGAGCGCCGTCCAAGTCGACAAGATGCAGGAAGCGTGCGCCGGCGCTCTGCCACTTCATTGCCATTTCCTCAGGATGATCAGAAAAAACCGTCTCCCGGGCAAAGTCCCCCTTGAACAAGCGCACGCATTTTCCATTTCTTATATCAATCGCTGGAATGATGAGCATTCTCCCGCCCCCTAAGCATTCACAAAATTCTTCAGGATCGCGCTGCCGACCGCTCCCGATTTCTCGGGATGGAACTGGACGGCCTGAACATTGTCCTTCGCTACCGCCGCCGTCAGGCATTCGCCGTACATCGCCTGCGCCGTGATGATCTGAGGCTCTTCGGGCACAGCATGATAGCTGTGAACGAAGTAGACGTAAGAACCTGCACGAATACCGCGGAAAAGGCCAATGCCCGGCTGCCCCTCATGGCGTTCCGCAAAATCCAAGGAGTTCCATCCCATGTGCGGAATCTTCAGCTCGGGCGCCTCGATGCGGCGCACCCTGCCGGAAAAGATGCCGAGTCCTGCAACGTTTGGCGATTCGTCGCTGCCTTCGAAAAGGATCTGCAGGCCGACGCAGATGCCAAGAAGCGGCTTTCCCGCTTCTATCTCATGCCGTATCACAGGAATCAACCCCGTCGCTTCCAGACGCTTCATGCAGTCGCCGAATGCGCCCACGCCCGGCAGGACGAGCTTCTCCGCCGCCGCAATTCGTTCTGCATCGTGCGTGACCTCCACTTCTGCACCACTATGGAGGAGCGCTTTTTCCACGCTGAAGAGGTTTCCTACGCCGTAATCAATGACCGCAATCATGCAAATCCTCCTATAAAACACCCTTGCTCGACGGCACGCCTTTGACGCGCGGATCCTTGGCGACGGCAAGGCGCAGCGCATGAGCGAGCGCCTTGAAGATCGCTTCGATCTTATGATGCGTATTCCTGCCATAGAACACCTTAGCATGAAGCGTGATGCCGGCATTGAAGGCAAAGGCACGCAAAAACTCCTCCGTCAGCTCCGTATCGTAGCTGCCGACGACGGGCGTCATCTCGCCCCCATCGTAGACGAGGTATGCCCTGCCGCTGATGTCGAGCGTCACGAAGGCGAGAGCTTCATCCATAGGCAAGTAGAACGACCCATAGCGCGCAATGCCCGCCTTGTCGCCCAGAGCCTCGCGAAATGCCTGTCCCAAGGCGATGCCGATGTCCTCGACGGAATGATGTCCGTCCACCTCGGTATCGCCATGACAAAGGATTTCCAGGTCAAAAAGTCCATGCACGGCAAAAAGGGTCATCATGTGGTCGAAGAAACCGATTCCCGTATTGATGGAGCACTTGCCTGTGCCGTCAAGGCCGATGCGAAGCGCGATTTCCGTTTCGTTTGTCTTTCTCTTGACCTCGGCTTGGCGCATGTCAGTCCTTCCTCTCCTTGCTGCGCAGACGCACGGCATTGGCGTGGGCGTGCAGCCCCTCCGCTTCCGCCAGACGTATGATGTCCGCCTCCACATCATGCAGGGCGTCCTTCGTATAGGAAATGATGCTCGTGCGCTTCATGAAGGTCTCGACGTTGAGCACGGAATAGAATCTCGCCGTGCCGCCCGTCGGCAATACATGATTGGGACCCGCGACGTAATCGCCCAAGGGTTCCGGCGAATATGCGCCGAGGAAAACCGCTCCCGCATGGCGCACATAGGGCAGAAGCTCGAACGGCTGCTTCGTCAGAAGTTCCATGTGCTCGGGCGCGGAAATGTTCGCGTATTCCAACGCTTCCATGATGTCATCGGCGATGACGATGAGACCGTTGTTCTCGATGGACGCTCTGGCGATATTTTCCCTCGGCAGCCCTTTCAGCTGTTCCTCCAGCAGAGCCTCGACCTCATGCGCGAGCTTTGCGCTCGTCGTGATGAGGATGCTTGACGCCAGAGTGTCATGCTCCGCCTGACTCAGCATATCGGCTGCCGTATAGGCGGAATCTGCCGTCTCGTCGGCGACGATGAGGATCTCGCTCGGGCCGGCCAGCATGTCGATGTCACAATGGCCGTAAACAGCTTTCTTCGCGAGCGTGACGAAGATGTTGCCGGGGCCCGTGATCTTGTCGACGCGCGGAATCGTCGCAGTGCCGTAGGCCATGGCGGCGATCGCTTGTGCGCCGCCGATCTTGTAGACCTTGGACACGCCCGCAATCTTCGCCGCGAGAAGCACATAGGGATTGATCTTGCCGTTTTTCGGCGGCACCATCATGATGATCTCGCCGACGCCTGCGACGGCAGCCGGAACAGCGTTCATCAAGACGGAGGACGGATACGCCGCCGTGCCGCCCGGCACATAGATGCCCGCGCGGTCGAGCGGAATCAGCGACTGTCCGAGAATCGAGCCTTTTTCACGGTACGTCAGCCATGAATTTGCTTTTTGTTCTTCGTGGTAGCTGCGCACATTGTGCGCGGCTCTTTGTAGCGATGCGACGATTGCCGGGTCTGCATTTTTTTCCGCTTCGGCAAACTCCTCTTCCGATACTTGAAAATCTTCGGGAGAAAAATCCGTGCCGTCGATGAGTTTCGTGTACTTGACAACAGCTTCATCGCCATGACGGCGCACGTCCTCGACGATGCGCACGGCGACTTCCGCCGCCGTGAGATCGACGCCGAAGATCTTTCGGTTCGCCTCGCGAATCTTTGGATTGAGCTGCACCTCATCGAAGGGCGGCTTCACCAAGAGCTTCCGTATTTTATCTTTACCGAGCTCTTTCGCCGATACAATCTTCATGATTTTGCTTCCCCGCTTTCCAACGCATTGCGCAAATCTTCGACCAAGCGGTAGATCCGCTCAAACTTCAGCTTGTAGCTCACGCGATTGACGATGAGCCGCGCCGTCGCATCCATGATGTGCGCGATTTCCTCAAGATTGTTCTCCTTGAGCGTCGTGCCCGTTTCCACGATGTCCACGATGCTCTCGGAAAGCCCGACCAAGGGGCCAAGCTCGATGGATCCATTGAGCTTGATGTATTCCATCTGCATGCCTTTTTTTGTAAAAAACTGCTCCGCTATATGAGGAAACTTCGTGGCGACTCGCGTATGCGCATAGTCGGCGAGCTTTGCTCTCCTCTGCGCTTTATCGACCGCCATCATCAGATGGCACTTGCCGAAGCCGAGGTCGAGGACTTCATAAACGTCCTTTTCCGCTTCCGCGAGGACGTCCTTGCCTATGACGCCGATGTCCGCCGCACCGTATTCGACATACGTCGGCACGTCCGCCGTCTTCGCGACGATGAAGCGAATCTTCTTTTCCTCGTTGGAAATGATGAGCTTGCGCGATTTCTCTTCCAGTCCCTCCGCCGTATAGCCGACGCGGGAAAAAAGCTCTTTGGACAGCCCGAAAAGCTTGCCCTTCGGAAAAGCAATCGTCAAGTAGTCCTTTCCGTTTATATCCATCAATTACACCTCGAATCACTAAGGAAGCGCTGATAAAACGAGGTCGCCCGGACGTGTGAAGATGGGCGGCTGAATTTATCAGTGCTTTCACTAATTCAGACTGTCCGCCTGCCGCAGCAACTGCAGTTCCATCGAATCTTCGGCTGTGGGCGAAGCATGGTGCAGACGCACGACGGACGCCTCCCTGCTGCATCCCAAGAGACGCAATTTCTCACTGCCGATTTCGGCATGATGATAATAGACGTAAAGCGCATGATGCCAAAAACCGAAGATGCCATCGCGCGAGACAGTCGCATGACGGCGCGAAAAATGCGGCAGAAAGCGGTTCAAGAGAACGACGGCGACCTTTCCCCAAAGGCCGAGGTCGCCTTTCACGCGCCCCACATCGTGCAGGAGAGCGATGCGCACGAGAAAAATTTCGTCCACGCCGTTTTTTTTGTGTGCCAATTCCAATGCCGTATACGCCGTATGAAGCGCATGACGCTGATCGATGACGTCCATCGCATAGAACAGCGCACGCTCCCCTTCGGTAAGAAACCGGCGCACAAAAGCATGATCGCTTTCATTCAGATGCGCTGTGAGGGCATGGAGGAATTGCAGAACCCTCTGTTTCATGAAATGTAGATGAGCTCTTTATAGCCCTTGGATTTCCTGTACTCATCGGCCTTCTGCTCTGCCTGCGCCTGAAACGCCGTTTCGCATGTCTTCCCCTGCTCACGCAGTTTCCTTGCCTCTCGCAGCGCCTCGGGCAGTTTGTCGTGTGCATAGGCGATGTAGCAGTCTTTGGACGGCAGGATTCGCTTTTGACTCTGACGCTCCTTTGCGAGAAGCAGGCGCTCGATGCCCAGCGCGAAACCTGTGGCGGGGCAAGGATTGCCGAAGCCCGCAAGCAGTTGGTCGTAGCGCCCGCCGCCGCATATAGGATAGCCTAACCCTGGGGCGTACGCCTCGAACACCATCCCCGTATAATAATTCAAGTCGCGAATCACGCCGAGATCGAAAGAGACGTATTCGGCGACGCCATATTCCTGCAACAGACGATAGATTTCCGACAGATTGTCGAGCGCCCTTCGCCCCTGCTCGTTCAATACAATGCTGTAGGCTTCGTGCAGGACGTCCTTCTTTCCATGCAGCGTGGGAATTCGTTTCATGCCCTCCTTTGCCGCAGCCGGAAGATCCGTTTCCTCCACGATTGCGGCAAGCTCTACGAGATCGTGCCGCTCCAAGGCAAGTGTGACGCGCTCCTGCTGCGTCTCGGTGAAGTGCATCTGGCGCATCATGCCGCTGATGAAATCGACCTGCCCGAGGCAGACTTGAAAATCCTGCAGCCCTGCCGCGCGGATGCCCTCGATGGCCAAGGCGATGACCTCGGCATCAGCCGCGACGGCGCTCGTGCCAATGAGCTCGACGCCGCCCTGATTGAATTCGCACTGCCGCCCCGCCTGCGCCTGCTCCGAGCGGAAAACGTTGCTGATATAGGCAAGTTTCAGCGGCAGAGGCTCCTCCCTCATGCGGCTCGCGACAAGACGTGCGATGGGCGTCGTCATCTCGTGGCGCAGCGCCAGTGTCCTGTTGTCCTGATCGAACAGCTTGAACATCTGCGGTTCCAGGCAGCGCCCGTTTCCCATCGTCAAGGTGTCAAGGTACTCGATGGCAGGCGTCGCGATCTCATCGTATCCCCAGAGACGGAAAAGCTCCATGAGTGCTGCTTCCACATGGCGCTTTTCCTGCGCTTCCTGCGGCATGAGATCCCGCGTTCCATAGGGAATCCCAAAAATCCATTCATTTTCGGACATCTTCATCCACCTCTTGCCCATTTTTTTCTTCCTTTTTCTGCCGCATTCTCTCCAGCACAAGTTCGTAGCCGTCAGCGCCGTAATTCAAGCAGCGCTTGACGCGGCTGATCGTCGCCGTACTGGCTCCCGTGCGCTCCACAATCGCATCGTATGTATTTCCCCGCCGCAGCATGGACGCCACTTCGAGTCTCTGCGCCATCGCCTTGAGTTCAGCGACCGTGCAGATGTCCTCGAAAAAAGCATAGCTTTCCTCTGTATTGCGCAGGAGCAAGACTGCCGCCATAAGCTGATCGCTCAACTCGCTGCGCAGCTTTTCGTTGATCATGTCCATCCCATCCTTTTATCGAAGCAATGAGCTCTTTAGTTCTTTACTTTGCGAAAATACTATTTTATTATAGCATTGATTCTTATATGCTGCAAGTAATTCCTCCAAACGTATAAAAAATTCGAGAGGCGGTGAAAATCGCCTCTCGAATTTTTGTCTGTAATACGGGATGGAATATCCATTCGTTGAATATTCGTATACTATCCTTTCTCAAACGCTTCATCCGCTTCCCATCAGCTCTGCGACACGCACGCGCCGCACGAGGAAGCCCGATGCCGCTGCGCGTAAGCACTGGTCAAAGGCGAGCGCAATCCATGCGCCCAAAATGCCAAGGCCGAGCACGTAGAGCAGAAACGCCGTGAAGAGCGGGCGCAAAAAGGTCACGCTGACGAAGTAACACATCGCCACCTGCCCCGTTTTGCCGCTGCCGCGCAGGACTCCGGCAAAAATCAGCGCCAAGGCCTCAGGGAAGCTCACTGCCGCCACGAAGAGCATGATGGGCGTTCCCATGGTGATGACCGCAGGATCGCGGTCGTAGAAACCGATGATGGAAGTTGAGAAAACTGCCGTCAACACTGCGGCGAGCAGAGAGAATGCCAGCCCCCACCGGACGCCTGCACGCAGGTAGGCGCGCCAGCCATGTGCGCGGCGTGCGCCGCAGGACTGGCCGGCAAGCACCATGCTCGCCTTGCCCATGCCTTGAGCAAAGCCATAGTAAAGGTCGCAGAAATTCATGCAGATGCTGTGCACGGCGAAGGGAATCGTGCCAAGTTCCACTGCCATGCGCGAATAGAGCACCATGCCGACGCGCTCGCAGCCCATCTCACCGAAAATCCCGGCAAAGAGACTGCCGAATTCCCGCAAAAAGGGCAGATTGGGAAAAACCTTCTGCATTCCACGAAAAATGCCCAAGCGGAAAAGCGCGATAAGCGTCGCAAGGAAAGCAAAGAACGAGCCTAAGAGCGTGGCAATCGCCGCGCCTTCGACCCCAAGCGCTGGAAACGGCCCGAGGCCGAAAATCAGGAATGCATTGCCTATGACATTGATGACATTGCTCGTCACATTGACAGCAAGCACGAGTGCCGTATTGCCGAAGCCGATGAGCACTGCCTGCAGAAGTGTCGCCATGGACAGAAAGAAGACTGCCGCAACGGCAATCGCTGCATAGCTGTGTGCAAGAGTGAAATACTCCTCTTTTGCTCCCATGAGGAGAAGCACATCGTCTACGAAGAGAAAGGCTGCAAGGTGCATGACAGCAAGAACCGGCATCGTGATGAACACCGAATGCAGAAGAGCCTCCCCCGCTTCTTGCCGTCTTCCCGCCCCGACATGACGTGCCACCAAGAGCACGACCACGGAGGCAAAGGAACGCGCAACGGTCAGAAGCACCATACGCGGCTGCTCGAAGACGCCGATTGCCGCAATGGACAACGTGCCCAAGGCGCCGACCATGACGAGATCCGCCATGCCCAAGAGATTCATGAATACGCCTTCCATGGCGGCAGGCATAGCGATTGCGAGATACTTGCGATCGTGAGAGGTCAATGTCATAAATCGTCCCAAGCCCCTTTGTTTCCAGCTCGTCACATAATTACCGTTGCCAATTATACAACAAAGCCTTCCTTGCAACAAGACGATAATAAAAATCTTTTTCTTTTTAAGAATATCATCGTCAACTGCACGATTCGTTTCAGGCGCCCTTTGTCTCTTCTTGATCTTTTGCAAAAAGGTGACATGCTACGATATGTCCCTCGGAAAGTTCCATGCGAGCAGGCTTCTTTTCCTTGCAGACCGGCATGCACTTGTCACAGCGATTCTGAAAAGGACAGCCCTTGGGCACATCGAGCGGACTTGGAATCTCGCCGCGAAGAAGCTGAACGTCCGCCTTGCCCTTGGGCTGCAGCGGAAAGACCGACTTCATCAAGGCCTGCGTATAGGGATGCTTCGCCTTGGGCAGATCCTTTGCGCGCAGGATTTCGACGACATTGCCTAGATACATGACGACGACGCGGTGCGTGAGCAGCGCGACGAGCGCCAGGTCATGGCAGATGAAGAGGATGGAGATGCCCTTCTCCTTCTGCAGTTTTGCCAGAAGTTCGACGACCTTTTCCTGTACGGAGACGTCGAGCGCACTCGTCGCCTCATCGCAGACGAGGATTTCCGGCTCAAGCGCCAATGCGCGTGCGATGCCGACGCGCTGCCTCTGCCCGCCGCTCATATTGCCGGGATAACGCTCGGCAAATTCTGCGGGAAGTTCGACGAGGTTCAATAGCTCCTTCGCCTTTTCCGCTGCACTCGTCTTCAAAAGTCCGAAGTTGCGCAAAGGTTCGGCAAGGATGTCCTTGATCTTCATCTTGGGATTGAACGCCGTACCGGGGTCTTGAAAGACCATCTGGATGTTGCGGCGATTCTGCCGCGCTTCTTCTCCCGTAAGAGATGTGATTTCCTTATTCTGAAAGAAAATCTTGCCCTCCGTCGGCTTATGAAGCTGCATGAGCGTCTTGACCAGCGTACTCTTGCCGCAGCCGCTCTCGCCCACGATGCCGAGAGTTTCCCCCTTGCACAGGGAGAAACTCACATCATCGCAGGCCGTGAGCGCACGGCCGTCAGCTGTAGGGAAACGCTTCGTGATATGCTCGATGCGCAGGACTTCTTCGTTTTTAACTGGCATACGACATACCCCCGATCTGCGGCACGGAATGCAGGAGTTCCTTCGTGTAGTTCGCCTGCGGGTTTTCGATGATCGCCTCAGACGTTCCCTCTTCCACGACGTGCCCGTTCTGCATGACCATGATCTTGTCCGACATATAGGTGGCAACGCCGAGATTGTGCGTGACGAGGATGATGGCCGTGCCGTCCTCACGGCAGATTTTCATCAATTCCTTGACCACCTGCGCCTGCGTCGTAACATCGAGCGCCGAAGTCGGCTCATCTGCCAAGAGGAGCTGCGGCCGAAAGAACATTGCCATGGCGACGCCGACACGCTGACGCATGCCGCCTGAAAGCTCAAAGGGAAAGCTGTCCATGATGGTATCGGGGTTCGGAAGCTGCATCTTGTCCAGCATTTCCTTCGCCTCTTTTTCCGCCTTCTGTGGGTCCATCGAGCTGTGCTCAAGGATGTACTCGACAAACTGGCTGCCGATCGTGCGGATGGGATTCATCATGCTGCCGCTGTCTTGGAAAATCATCGAGATGTTGCGCCCACTGATGTCACGCCACATCTTCGGCGTATTTTTCAGCATGTTCACGCCGGAAAAGATGATCTCGCCTTCATTCGCGCGCCCCTCGTGGGGGAGGCAGCCCAAGACTGCGCGTATGACGCTGGTCTTGCCGCTGCCGCTCTCGCCCACGAGTGACAATACTTCGCCGGAATCGAGGGAAAAACTTATGCCATGCACCATCTCGGTGCCGGCATATTGGATATGGAGGTTCTTGACCTCAAGAAGCATATCGTTCTTCCTTTCTCCTTACTTTGCCGGGCGGATCTTGTTCGTCACCCAATAGTAGTCGGACGGATACATCGTCGCACCCGTGATCTTCGTCGAGCTGATGATGTTCGTCTCAGGATAGCCGAGGAAGAGTCCCGCGCCATCGTTCATGATGATCTGCTGGATGTCGATCATGAGCTGGCGGCGCTTCGCCTTGTCGAACTCCGTGGAAAGCTCGGCGAACTTCGCGTCGAGCGCAGGATTGCTGTAGCCCGAGCCGTTCTGCGGGTTGTCGCCATCCTTGTTCGTGCGCCAGTACCAGTTGAGGAAGATCTCGGGATCGCCCGTGTTCGCCGTCGTGATGTTAGAAATCAGCAGGTCGTACTCACCGTTGATGCCCATCTTGTCGATGAGGTTGTAGTCAACGCTCTTGATCTTGACGTCGATGCCGACCTTCTTGGCGTCCGCCTGCACGGCCTCAGCATAGATGGGCAGCTCGGCGCGGCTGTTGTAAATGACGAAATCGACGCTCAGCGGCTTGCCGTCCTTGTCACGGATGCCGTCGCCGTCCGTGTCCTTCCAACCAGCTTCGTCGAGCAGCTTCTTGGCGCGCTCCACATCGTAGTGGTTCGGGTCGGTGAGCTGATCGAAGCCGTAGTCCATGGAAGGAGGAATCGGTGCCTTGCCCTCGATGAACGTGCCCTTCAGGATGATCTCGTTGTAAGACTTGCGGTCACACATGCTGATGAAGGCTGCACGAACCTTCGGATCGCCCAATACGCCCTTCTGGTTGATGCGTGCAAGCACCACGCGCAGCGAGGCGATGCGGTCGACGTGGAATTTCGATGTGTCGCTGAAAAGACCGATGTCGCCCGCGCCGATGTTCACAGCCATATCGACTTCGCCCGACTGGAGAGCCATAGCTCGCGTGTTCGGATCGTCAATCGAGGGAATCTCGACCTTCTCATACGGCACTTCGCCGTCCCAGTAGTGCGGATTCTTCTTCATGACCGCCTTTTCCTTGGTGAAGGATTCGCAGACATAAGGACCCGTGCAGATCGGACCCTGCTTCGCAAAGTCGCGCTCACCTTCCGCCGTCGTATCAACGATGAGGAAGAGCGGGTCAGCGAGGAAGCCCGGCATGTTCGGCTCAGGCTTCTCCGTCGTGATGATGAGGTTCTGCCCTTCCGCTTTCATTTCCTTGTACTTGAAGAACGTTTCCGCGCGCTTGTTCTTCGCGAAAGCGCGCTCGATGGACGCCTTGACCGCTTCCGCCGTCAGATCCTTGCCGTTCGAGAATTTCACGCCGTCGCGAATCTTGAACGTCCACGTCAGGTGGTCGTCGCTGATCTTCCAGCTCTCCGCCAGCCACGGCTGCACGTTCATCTTCTCGTCGAACTTTGCCAAGGCCTCGCCCATGCCGTAGCGCATGACGACCCAGCCAAAATAGTTCTCCGTCGGCTCCAGGCTGTCGGCGAAATTCGTCACGCCAACCTTAAGCGTCGAGTTATCCGCCTTGTCTGAACCGCAGCCCGCAAAGATTGCGGCGGAGAATACCAAGGTGAATACAAGGAAAAGCCATCGTTTCATTTTGTTCACAAAAATACCCCTTTCTTAATTTGCCTTTTTGGGATCCATGACATCGCGCAGACTGTCGCCCCAAAGATTGAAGACGGCGACGACGACGAGGATGGCGACGCCCGGATAGACCATGAGCCAAGGCGCTGTCTGGATGAACTGCCGCCCCTCGTTGAGCATGAGTCCCCACTCGGGCGTCGGCGGCTGTGCGCCGAAGCCGAGAAACGACAGGCCGGCAATCTCCATCATCATGGCGCCGATGTCCGTCGCTGCCGTCAAGATGATCGTCGGCAGAAGATTCGGCGCGATGTGACGCCAAATGATCATCGAAGTGCGCGTGCCGTTCGTGACGGCGGCAGAGAGGAAGTCCTGCTGCGCCAGCTTGAGCGTCAGGCTGCGCGCCAGTCGCGCGTACCTCGTCCAACCGACGGCGGAAAGCGCCAGAATCGTGTTCGCGATGCTGCCGCCGAGCATGCCGGCGATGGCGATAGCAAGCACGATTCCCGGGAAAGCCAGCACCATGTCCGTGAAGCGCATGAGCAAGGTGTCGACCTTGCCGCCCGTAAAGCCGGCGATGATGCCGATGAGCGTGCCGACGACGGACATGATGAAGACGATGCCGAGCGCCATGGCGATGGAAATCCTCATGCCGTAGAGGATGCGCGTGAAGGAATCCCTGCCGAGCTTGTCCGTGCCGAAGAGATGCTCCGACGACGGCGGCAGAAGCGACGTCTGCATCGAGGACGTGTACGGGTCGTAAGGCGCCAGATACGGCGCGACGACCGCTGCCAAAATGAGCAGAACGACCAAGACTGAATAAAGATAGAAAAGTTTTCTGTCCTTCGCCATCAGCGTCCCCCCCTCTTCAAGCGCGGATCAAGCTTCGCGTAAGAAATATCGACGAGGAGGTTGATAAGCATGTAGAGTATGGCAATCCACAGCACGAACCCCTGCACCAGCGGATAGTCGCGCATCTCGATCGCATGAACGGCCATCTTGCCGAGTCCCGGCCACGAGAATACCATCTCGATGACGGCGACGCCTCCCAAGAGCCAGCCGATGGCAAGCCCCAGGAGCGTCACGAGCGGCAGGCAGGCGTTCGGCAGCACATGACGCCAAAGGATGCGCTGCATGGAAAGACCACGCGCCTTCGCGCCGATGACGTAGTCCTGTCCAAGCTCTTCGAGGACAGCCGTGCGCACCTGCCGCGTATACTTCGCCGACATGACGACGGCGAGCGTGAACGCAGGAAGCACGATGCCTCGCGCCGTGATGTCACCGCCCGCAATCGGGAAGAGATGCAGCTTCAATCCGAAGATATAGAGCAGCACGAGTCCGATCCAAAAGCCCGGCATTGAGACGCCGAAGAAGGACAGCACGCGGATCACATAGTCAATCCAGCGGTTGCGGTAAAGAGCTGCGACGATGCCCAATGGCAGGGAGATCAAGACCGTCATAGCAGTCGCAGCTACGGCGAGCGCCAGCGTGCCCGGCAGGCACTGCATGAGCTTGTCGAACACGGGGATCTTCGCCGAATATGAGCGTCCCATGTCGCCTTGCAGCACGCCGCCCAGCCATCTCCCATACTGCACGAGAAACGGCTGATCGAGTCCCAGCTCCTTGCGCGTCGCATCGATCGTTTCCTGTGACACGACGGAATCGCCGACCTCCAAGAGCGTTTCCGCAGGATCGCCCGGCGAGAGATACGTCAGGCTGAATGTCAGGAAGCTCACGCCAAAGAGCGTGATGAGCATCTGACACAGGCGGCGTATCAATTCTTTTCCTTTCAATGCAATACCTCATCTCCTTAAAAATCATATAAAAAAGACATTTGCGACCGAATCCTCAGAATCGGTCTCTATAAGGAAACGCCCATCTATCCGGCATTTCCATAAAAAAACGCATGTCCGTCAACCAAGACAAGACATGCGGATTTTTCCTGCAAGCGCAAAACACCAAGGACATATTCCCCCGTCGGAACACACCTTGGCATCCATCTCCCCATCTCTCGTAAGTCAAGCAATGAATCTTATCATAAGCAGGCTTTCTGGCTCTCGGATCATCGTTTGTTTCCGTCTTCCCGGGTTTTCCCCAGTGACATGTCAGGAAGTGCCGATGCATTCAGCACTTTCATCAGAAACAGTGATTTCAGCGTTTCCCATGGAAACAAATTCCCCGATTACAGCTGCGGGACAGCATGGGTCTTTCACCCATTTTCCTCTCATCGCTCGCCGATATACATCGGCGACACTTATGACGTCTGTATGAATTTTTGAGAAAACAATTACTATCGGTAATTATATAGCAAAGTTCCTATCATGGCAAGCGCACGAAAAAATTTTCTTTAAGAAACATTATTTCTCCCTGCGATATACCTGCACGCTCAGCCATCCTCCTGCTGCTCCATCTGTCGATGCATAAAATCTCTGCCAAACACCTTGAGGGTGTAGTAAAGGCCGATGAAGAACGGGATGTACTCGGCGATGAGCCGCCAGCAAACGGCGAGGATGCCGACGGTGCCTGCCGGTACGGAATCGGCAAAGAGCAAGACGAAGCCGCCCTCCGCGATGCCAGAGCCGCCGGGCGTCGGCGTGAAGTAGAGCAGCATGTTGAGGAAAATCATGCGCCCCATGACCGTGTACCAATCGGCATCTGTCACACCGAGTCCCAAAAGAAGACACGGAACGATGGCATAGATGAACATGAGACTGAAGCCTGATTCAAAAAAGATGCGAAGCATGCTCTTGGGCGAGGAAGCGAGGAGATGCACGCCCATCTTAAGATCACGATAGAAAGAGAGCAGCTTTTTGCTGCGCTTCGTGCTCAGTCGCTTCGTCAGGCGCAGGACGATGTAGTCGAACGCATTCGCGCGAAAGGCAAGCACGATGAGTGCGATGACGACGAAGGCGATGACAGAGATGAGCATCAGCGTATGATTGTCCACGCCAGGCAAGATGCCTGCGTCGTGCAGGAAAATGAACGGCATGCAGCATATAAGGAAGAGGATGGACACGAGGGTTCGCACGATGACGAGCACCGTCGCCTTGCCCGCCGGTACGCCTGCATGACGCAGGAACATGAGCTGCGCCACAGCGCCGCCCGTTGCCCCCGGCGTCAGGAGCGCGAGAAAGTAGTTGCCGAAGACCACCTGCACCGCCTGTCCCAGCGTGATGTGCTCGCCCGAGATCTTCACGAGGTGCATGAGGCGCGTGCCGTCAAGCGTCAGACCAAGGCTCACGCATAGGAGCGCAAGGGCGATGGACCACGGCTGGAACGCCGTGAGATTTTTCAACGTATGAATGTCGACCGTCGAATAGATGACGGCGCCCGAGATGAAGAAAACGAGCAGCAGCGGTACGATGAAACGCTTGCAGAACACCTTCATTTGACACCTCCTCAGAGCGGCCTGACGCAGTTTCTCAGATCATTGCTCTTTGCCGGCTGTCCGCGCCTCGCAATTCACATATTCTTCGTGACTCGCATAGGCGCTGTGATTGTGAATCGACTCAAAATTCTCGCAGGAAAGCGAGAACCAAAAGAGTCCGGGCAAAGGACGCAGGGCGAGCACGAGGTCGCGCAGGATGTCCTCGACAAACTTTGGCTGCTCGTATGCTTTTTCCGTCACATACTTCTCATCTTCACGCTTCAGCAGCGGATAGATCGGGCACGACGCCTGCTCTTCCATGAGCGCGGCGAGATCCTCGATGAAGATGCACGGCGCGGGCGGCTTGAACTCGACGACTGCTTGCAGAAGACTCCTCTGATTGTGCGCACCGTAGCGCGAGATCGCCTTGCTGCACGGGCAGAGGGATGTCGCAGGCACGGTGACGCCAAGACGGAACGACATCGCCTCGCCCGCACGCTTTTCGCCCTCGAAGAAGCAATCAAGGTCGAGCACGGATTTCTTGCCGCTTGCCGGCGCTTCCTTCTCGATGAAATACTTGAAGGAAAGGCGCAGCTTCGCCGTTTCTGCTTCAAGACGATGAAGCGCGTCCTGCAGCATGGCTTCCATCTCTTCTTCCGCTACGGGCTTGTCGCACCACTGCTGCAAGATTTCCAAGAAGCGGCTCATGTGCGTGCCCTTGTACTCCTTGGGCAGGGAAACCGTAAAGAGGATGCGCGCTGTGACCTGCTGGAAATCGCCCGCCTTCGTCTTGATGCGAAACGGCAGATGGGCGTCCTTGATGCCGACATGCTGTATGTCGATGCCGCGCATATCCGCGCTTTTCTGTATGTCCTTCATCATCGTTTCTTCAGCGTCTTTCATACTCGATCGGGTCTTTTATGCCGGCAGCCGCGAAGCCCTGCAGACGCAGTTTGCAGCTGTCGCAGACGCCGCACGCCTTTTCACCGCCGTTGTAACAGCTGTGCGTAAGCTCCAACGGCACGGCAAGACGCGTCGCCAAGCGCACGATGTCGGCTTTGGACAGATTCTGCAGGGGCGTGACGATCTCGATGCGCTTTCCTTCGGAGGCCGCTTCCGTCGAGTAGTCCGCAACGGCCTGAAAATGCCGGATAAATTCGGGACGGCAGTCGGGATAGCCCGAATAGTCGACGCTGTTGACGCCGATGTAGACGGAGCACGCGCCGATGGTTTCGGCATAGCCGAGCGCATAGCTCAAGAAGATCAGATTCCGTGCGGGCACGTAGGTCACGGGAACAGACGTGCGCGAAACGTCGCCCTCAGGCACGGCGATGCCGTCGTCCGTCAGCGCCGAGCCGCCGATCGCTTCCATGTTCGTCTCGATGATCAGATAACGTTTCACTTTATAAAAAGCTGCAATCTTCTTAGCGCCTTCCAGCTCGATGTTGTGGCGCTGATGATAGTCGAAGCTGATGGGATAAAGTTCTTTCCCCTGCTCCTTTGCGACGGCCATGCAGGTCGTCGAATCAAGTCCGCCCGAAAGCAGCACTACCGCCTTTTCCATTCGCGTTTCCTCCTCCCTCAGCCTCGGATCGCCTGAATCGCTTTTTCTATATCGCTCGCACCATAGACGGCAGAGCCTGCGACGAGGATGTTCGCCCCCGCCTCTCTCACGAGCGGCGCCGTCTCGGCATTGATGCCGCCGTCGACCTCGATGTCGAGTTCGAAATCATTTTCTTCCACCGTATGACGCAGAAGCGCGATTTTTTCGAGCATCGACGGAATAAACTTCTGTCCGCCGAAACCCGGATTTACCGTCATGATGAGCGCCATGTCGATATCTGCCATAAGTTCTTCGAGCATGACGAGCGGCGTCGCAGGATTGAGCGCGATGCCCGCCCTGCAGCCGAGAGATTTGATCTCCTGTACAAGGCGATGGGCATGACGCACCGCCTCGATATGAAAGGTAATGACGTCCGCACCAGCCTCGGCGAAGGAGGAGATCTGCGCTTCCGGGCGCTCGACCATCAGATGCACATCAAAAACCGCCGCAGAGCATTTGCGAAGCGACTTCACGACGGGAGCGCCCAACGTGATGTTCGGCACAAAAGCGCCGTCCATGACATCGATATGAACGTACTCCGCCCCGGCAGTTTCAATGCGCTGCACCTCATCGGCAAGATGCGCGAAATCCGCCGAGAGAATCGACGGCGCCACTTGAATCATCGATATACCTTCTTTCTCTGTACACTCTGCTGCAGCATTTCCAAATAGGAAGCGTAGCGCGAGTCTGCAATCTTTCCCGCCTGCACGGCTTCTTTGACGGCGCAGTCCGGCTCGTGGCTGTGCGTGCAGGGCTGAAATCGGCAAGCGCCGAAAAAGGGACGAAATTCGGGGAAAAGCCCTGGGAGCGCACAAGGCTCGATCTCGGCAAGTTCCGTAGCACTGAAGCCCGGCGTATCGACGAGGAATCCTCCGGCGAACGGCAGAAGCTGCGCCGTTCGTGTCGTATGCCTGCCGCGCTTGATCTTCTCGCTGACAGCGCCCGTAGAAAGGGCAATGCCCGGCGCGAGGCAGTTCAAGAGAGAGGATTTTCCCACACCCGATGAGCCGGCAAACACGCTCGTCTTTCCCTCGACAAGAGACTGCATGTCTGCCACGCCTTCCCCCGTAATGGTGGACAGCAGGCATACGGGATAGCCGATTTCGCGATAGAGTGCGGCGAGTGCAGGAATTTCCGCCCCATCACCATCCAGCAAATCCATCTTGTTGATGCAGAGGATGATGCGTTCGATCTTCGACCACTCGGCAAGCACGAGAAAACGGTCGATGAGCACGGGATTGATATCCGGCTCACGCGCGGCGAAGACGAGGACGACCTGATCGATATTGGCGACCAACGGGCGGCGCAAGAGGCTTCTTCGCTCACAGCGCCGCTCGATGACGCCCGCGCCGCCTTCCGTAAGTTCAAGCTCCACGTCATCGCCCGGCACGACGGCAATGCGCTCCTTTTTCAGGCGACCTCGCAGCTTCGCCTCTACAAGCCCCTCTCGTGTCGCCACGTAGAAGAAACTGTTTTGCGCTCTGAGCACTTTTCCCTGCAACAAACCGTCCTCCTCTCCCACTTGCTAGCGGTTCGACTTGCCGCCGCTTGCGTCCTTGCTCGGCGTCTTGTCGCCTGCATTGTCGTCCGACGTGCGCTCCTTCGTCTTCGAAGACTTCTTTTCCGTTTCGGCGGCAAGCACAAGGTCAACCGCCGTGCCTTCTTCCACCTCGCTGCCTGCCGCCGGGCTCTGACGCACGACCGTGCCTGCCGCCTGCGAACTCGCTTCCTTCGTGACGGAGCCTACATGAAGTCCGCGGTTCTTGATCGCTTCCTTGGCGCTTGATTCCGCACCGCCGACGACGCTCGGCACGGAAACCTTGCGCGGACGCTCGCCCTTGCTGATCACGAGGTCGACGACCTGCCCCTTGCTGATCTTCGATCCCGCACGTGGGTCTTGCCCGATGACGCTCCCCGCAGGCTGCGAGGAGAACTCTTCCGTCACGACGCCGAGTTTCAGGCCCGCTCCGGTCAGCTTGCTCTCCGCCGCTGACTTCTGCATCCCCTTGAGTTCCGGCATACTGACCTCCTCGCCCCCCTTGCTCACGTAGATGGTCACGAGGCGCTCTTCCTTGACCTTCGAACCTCCCTCGGGATCTTGCTTGACGACCTGCCCTGCCGGTATATTGGAATCGTACATCTCCGCGATGTCCACGCGCAGTTTCTTGTCCTCCAACTTCTGCTTGGCGACGGCCAGCGTCTGTCCCGTCACATCGGGAACGACGACTTCCGCACCGCTCCAAAACTTCCCATAGGAAAGGAAGGCGCCTGCAAAGAAGCCAAAGAACAATACGAGGAACAGAATGAAAAGGAAGGCCTTGGAGCGGTACGCCTTCTTCGCTGCACCGCCATGCCCGACATCCGGAACATGTACGGAAGGCCGCTCTTCCTGCCCATGTCTT
Source organism: Selenomonas sp. CM52 (assembly GCF_000292955.1). Classification (NCBI taxonomy): domain Bacteria; kingdom Bacillati; phylum Bacillota; class Negativicutes; order Selenomonadales; family Selenomonadaceae; genus Selenomonas; species Selenomonas sp. CM52. The sequence continues at coordinate 49,621 of NZ_ALNM01000010.1, read as the reverse complement.
GACAAAAGAGATGAATCGACCTCGGCCTCGCGCACGCGCGGCAATACCTGCGTCGCATAGGGATCAAGCAGCGACGATGCTGAGCCGCCAAGCATCGCCTCATCCTGCGCGATCTGCCGCACGACGGTCTCACTGTCGGGACGCCGACTCGGATCCTTTGCCATCAATTCCGCAACGAGAGCCTCGACAAAGGGCGGAATCGACGGGTCGATGGCGCAGACGGAAAGAGGTTCTTCCTGCAAGTGCTTCAAGGCGATGCCGACGGGCGTTTCGCCCGTGAAGGGCAGCTCGCCCGTGAGCATTTCATAGAGAACGACGCCGAGGGAATAGACATCTGACTTCGGCGTGATCGAAGCGCCCTTCGCTTGCTCCGGCGAAAAATAATGCACGGAGCCAACGATGTTGCCTGTATACGTCGACGTGACCGAGCTCACGGCGCGAGCGATGCCGAAATCGGCGACCTTGATGCGCCCGTCCTCCATCACGAGGATGTTGTGCGGCTTGATGTCACAGTGGACAAGACCGTTCTTGTGCGCATGATGCAGAGCCTCGGCAATCTGACGCGCAATGGCGAGCGCCGTGGCAACGGGCAGGCGTCCGCCCGCATCAAGCTCTTCGCGCAGGGTCTGCCCCGAAACGTATTCCATAACGATGTAGTGGGCGTTTCCCTCCTGCCCGACATCGTAGATATTGACGATGTTGGGATGCGACATCTTCGCGGCTCCCTGTGCTTCAGCTTGAAAGCGTGCTACAAACTCGGCGTCACTTGCGAATTGGGCGTGCAGCACCTTGACCGCGACCGTTCGATCGAGCAGTTTATCGTGCGCCTTATATACATCAGCCATGCCGCCGCTTCCAACAAGCTCCACAAGCTCATAGCGATTGCCTAAAATGCGTTGTTCCATGGCACTGCCTCCTAATCATCTTGCAACTTTTCCAACAGCTTCCGTGCGATTGGTGCAGCTTCTGTGCCGCCTCCGCCGCTGTTTTCCACAAGGATGGCAAAAGCCACCTTTCGACCTTTTATTTCCGCCGAGCCGATGAACCACGCATGATCCTCGCCCGAATTTTCCGCCGTGCCCGTCTTGCCCGCTACGCGCACGCCACGGAGTGCCGCCGCCGTGCCCGTGCCTTCCTGCACGACCTCCTCCATGAATCCATGAATCAAGGAGGCGCGCGCCGCCGTCGTAGCCTCGAACCACTTCTCGCTTCGATGCTGTTCGAGTGTGATGCCGTTGGGCGTCACGACACGTTCGACCATGTAGGGCTTCATTACGACACCGTCATTTGCAAACGCTGCGGCGAGCAGCGCCATGTGCAGCGGCGTGACGAGAAGCGTGCTCTGCCCAATGCCGATCTGAGCCGTATCTCCTTGACCGAGGGAAGCGAAGTCGGGCAGATGCGCTGCCGCCTCCGCCAATTCGCCCTGCGCCGTCTCCTCAAAGCCGAAACGCCGGAAGGCATCCGCCAGTTTCTTGCCGCCCAGGCGCAGCGCAAGCGAGCCGAACGTCGTGTTGCAGGACTCGATCAAGGCGTGCTCCACATCGATCCTGCCGTGCACAGCGCCGTGGCTCTCGTGGATGACCGAATCCCCCACTTTGAGCGCCCCCGTGCAGTCAAAGACCTCCTTGCTGTTCGTGACGCCGTTTTCCAACGCCGCATCGAGAATCAATGGCTTGATGGTCGATCCAGGCGGATAAAGACCTTGCAGCGCACGGTTTACGAGCGGACTTTCCTTGTCCTGCCTCAGGCGGTCCCACTGCGCTTGAATATCGGACGGATCGAACGAGGGACGCGATGCGAGTACGAGAACCGCCCCGCTTTCCGCATCGAGCATGACGACAGCCCCGCGCCGTTCTCCCAGCGCCTCGTATGCCGTTTCCTGCAGTGCGGCATCGAGTGTCAGATAGACGTCGTCGCCGCGTGCGGAAGAGAAAATCTGCGCGAGCGGCCCCAGTCGCCCGAGAAGTCGGCTGTGTCCGGAAAGCTCTGCCCCCTTATAAGCCTCGATGCCCGTGCTGCCGATCGTATCATCAAGATAGCCCGTGACCGGCGCCATGATCCGCCCGTAAGGATAGCGTCTCTCTCCTACGTTCGGGCTGAGCGCGAGAACTTCACCCTTTCGATCAAGGATGCTGCCGCGCAGCACGCTGTCCTCGGCGAGAGCTGCGCGGCGATTCAGCGGATGCTCTGCGAGCCGATCCGCTTCCCAGACCTGCAGATAGACGACATAAAGCGCCAGGCAGGAGAATGCCAGGAGCAGGATGATGGCTGTGCGCAGGATATACCTTGTATTATTTCGCTCAACCATGTCGATTCTCCTTTTTGGAAAGCACGGTCAAAATGCCGAGCAGCATGAAGCTGGCGATCATGGAACTGCCCCCGTAGCTTACAAAGGGAAGCGTGATGCCCGTCAGCGGCAAGAATTTCGTCACGCCTGCGATGATGATGAAGGCCTGCAGGAGAAACACGACTGCGATGCCGGCGGCAAGCAGCCTGCGCGTCTCTTCCCGACAGGCAAGCGCGATGCGTATGGCACGATAAAAAAACAGGGCGAAGACGAGCATGACGCCCAAGGAGCCGAGCAACCCCAGTTCTTCCGCAATCGCCGCAAAAATAAAATCCGTATGCACCTCGGGAATCAAATTGGGATGACCGTGCGCAAAACCTGCGCCCCAAACGCCGCCCGAGCCGAGTGCAAAAAGGGACTGCACGACTTGATAAGCGCTGCCCGAAGGATCGCTCCAAGGGTCGAGCCAGATGTTGAAGCGCACTCGCACATGGGAAAAGAACGAGTAACTGAGCGCGGCTGCGCCCAGAAAGAACGCGAAGGCAAGCGCCACATAAGATTTTCGACCCGTAGCCATATACGTCATGGAAACAGCTATGCCAAAAAAGAGCAGAGCCGAGCCGAGATCGCGCTGCACGACGAACATCAAGATGGCGATGCCCCAGATTAAAAGGAGCGGTGCAATGAAGCGAAGCACGGGCAGCTTCAGCCAAAGAAGCTTGTGCCTGGGCAGCGTCAACACCTCCCGATGCTCCGTCAGATAGGCGGCAAGAAACATGATGATGACGATCTTGCCAAATTCCGATGGCTGCACGGCGAAAGGGCCGAAGACGATCCAGTTGCGGCTGCCGCCGATCTCCGTGCCGAAAAAGAGCGCCGAGCACAGGAGCAGAAGACAGAAGACGCCCAGAAGATATGGATAGGAAAGGAGGCGAAGAACCCTCTCCCCAAGAAAGACGAGGAAAAGATAAACGATCAGACCGAGCAGCAGCCAGCGCATCTGTGTCAAAAAGAGCGCGGGCTTCAAGCGTCCGATCATGATGAGGCCGAGACTTGCGAGCAGCATGGCCGCAGGGAAAAGCGTCAAGTCCGTTCCATCTCGTCTGCCCAAAATGAACTGCGTGAAGAATGCACCGACGATGACGGCCGCAAGCCAGGGCAGCAACAAGAGATCCGCCGTCAGACGATGTGCAAAAAGCAGTACGCCCGTGCCCAGCAGCAGGATGCCGAGCGGAGGCAGCAGCAGGTGTAGCTTAGCCTCTTTCATCGCATTCCACCACGATGGCTGTGATATTGTCGAGTCCTCCTGCCAGAAGAGCAAGCTCGACGAGAGTCCGTGCCTTGTCCGCAGACTCTCCCTGCAGAGTCTCGCGAATGGCGGCTTCTCCAACCATATTCGTCAATCCGTCCGAGCACAGGAGAAAGATGTCGCCCGCCTCAATCGTGAAGCTTCCCGTATCGACGACGAGTTTTTCTTCCACGCCGACTGCACGCGTCAGAAGATTTTTTTTCGGATGATTCCTCGCCTCCTCTTCCGTGATGGAGCCTCGATCGACGAGATCCTGTACGAAGGAATGGTCGCGCGTGAGCCGCCTGAGCACACCCTTTCGCAGAAGATACAGGCGGCTGTCGCCTACATGCGCCCAATACGCTGCATTTTCCCTATATTGCAAGGCGACGACTGTCGTCCCCATACCCTTTCGGGCTTCACTCGCTGCCGCTGCACAGAGAATCTTGCTGTTCGCTGCCTGTACGGCGTGAAGCAAAGCTTTCTCGCCGCATTCATGCACAGCATCGGAAAACATCTCAGCGAATACATCGACGAGCATCGCGCTCGCCACTTCTCCTGCGGCATATCCCCCCATGCCGTCCGCCACGACATACGTATCAGGCGGTATGAAGGCGCATGCATCCTCGTTGCTCTCGCGCACCTTTCCCCTGTCCGTCGCTTTCGAGACTTTCAAAAAAATCACCTCTCAAACCTCAGTGTCACAAAGCCGATGCGTATGAGATCCCCCGGCTTCAGATAAGCCTTTCCCTGCAGGATCGCATCGTTCAGATACGTGTGGTTCATGCTGCCCATGTCCTCGATGACATACTGATTGTTTACAAGACGTACGACAGCATGACGATGCGATACGAAGGAATCGGGAATGCGGATGTCGTTGTCGGCGCTGCGCCCGATCGTCAGTCCCTGCGTGAAGGCGAAGCGCTTGCCCAAAAGCGTTTCATCGCCCGCCTCCACGACGCTGAGCACGGCTTCGTCAGGCAATATTTCACGCGGCTTTATTTCCTGCCGCAAGGCCTTGGCGTCTTCAAACATCGCCTGTGCCAGGCGTGCGATAAAACGAAAGAGCAGCAGCAGGACGCCGTATTGAAAAGCTACGCTCAGAACGCGCAGCAAAAGATCTGAACCCGGCAATCATATCACCTCATAGCGCAGGACGGAATTTCCAATCTGAATCTCATCACCATGTCGCAGCCATGATTCGAGCACGGGACGTCCGTTGAGAAGCGTGCCGTTCGTACTGTCCTCATCCTGCAGGAAATGGCGATGCCTTTCATAGCGGATGGAGGCATGGACGCGCGAAGCGTTGGGATCGGTCAAGATGAAATCGCTTCGTTCACGTCTGCCGAGAAAGATCTTTTTCTCGCCGAACGCGAGGTAAGAGTCGAGATCTGCTCCTTCCACGACCGTGAGCGAAGCGATCTTGTACTCCGTCGGCAAATCGAGCGGCACTTGGAAAGACGGTCTCTGCAGGACGATCGTGTGCTGCTCCTTCACCGCCTGCGCCACGCGCTGCACCATGTCAGAATATGATGCCTTCACGCGGCACAGGCCGAGAGAAAGTTCCACATCCTTCTGGATGTTGATGGCAAGTTTCCCATCCATGAAGGCATCGAGCAGGATGACTTTTTTCTCCGCCAAGATGTGAAGATCATCAAGGAAGCGCTGTGACGAAAGGTGGTGGCAATCTTCCTCGTTCATAAGGATCGTATAGGCATTGGGCAAGATCCATTCTTTCTTCCCTTTTTTCGCCCGCCGCTTCGCGTTCGCGATTTCTTTTTCGAGCTTCTTCTCCACCTCGATCGGTTCAAGGGCGCTGCCAAACTTCTTATTGAAGAATCCTTCGATATGATTTTCCAAAAATGTTTCCCATTTGGTAAAAGCCATGGAATCCCTCACAATCTATTGCTTCTCTTCACTCTCGGACATGTGACGGTTGCGCAGTTGTCCGCAGGCCGCCTGTATGTCAGCTCCCATCTCCCGACGTACCGTGGCTGTGATGTGACGGCGCGTGAGCGCACGACAGAAGGCTGCAGTGCGCTCCTCGGATGGCCGCTCGAAGCCCCGCTCCTTCACGGGATTGATGGGAATGAGGTTGACGCTTGCAAGCTGTCCTTCGAGAAGTTCGGCCAATTCCTGGGCCTCCCGCTCGCCGTCGTTCACGTCGCGGATGAGGATGTACTCGTATGTGACGCGCCGCCCCGTCTTTTCCGCATAGCGTTTTCCTGCCGCAACGACATCCGACAATGGATACTTGCGATTGATCGGCATGAGTTCGGAACGAAGTTCCTCGCGCGGCGCATGGAGCGAGATGGAAAGCGTCAGAGGCATGCCCTCTTCGGCAAGACGGTCTATAGCGGGAACGATGCCCGAAGTGGACAGCGTGATGCTGCGATAGCTGATGTTCAGCACGTATTCTTCATGCAGCAGGTGCAGGAAATCCACGACATTTTCATAGTTCATCAAAGGCTCTCCCGATCCCATCAAGACCATGGTGTCGACCTTCCCGCCTTGCGATCTCAGCATTTCCTCGATGAAGAGAACCTCGGCGAGCATTTCCCCCGCCGTCAGATCACGCGCCAATCCGTGCAGGGTCGAGGCGCAGAAGGAGCAGCCCATATTGCAGCCCGCCTGCGTCGATATGCATATACTGTTGCCGTAAGGCTGGCGCATGAGCACGGCTTCCACGGCAGCGCCGTCGGAAAAGGCGAGCAAGAACTTGCTCGTCCTGCCGTCGGCGGCGTCAAGCCTCGCGCGCAAAAGAGGCGTGTCGATCGTGTACCTCGTCTCAAGTTCCGTGCGCAGGGACTTTGGCAGATTCGTCATGTCGGAAAAACGCTTCGCACATTTCTTGTAGAGCCATTCCGCCACCTGCCTCGCGCGGTATTTTTCCAAGCGCAGGGCGGCGAAATCTTCCTGCATCGCTTCGAGCGTCATGCCGAAAATGTTCTTCATGCATTCACCTTCTTCTCATGCGGGCGATGAAGAAGCCGTCCGTGCCGTCTCGCTGCGGATAAAGCTGCAGCATCCGCTCGGGGCGCTTTTTCAGCGGCAGGAGTTCTCCTGCATTCTCCAAGCTGAACTCTTCGTGCCGCGCGAGGAAGTCCTCCACGACGGCTTCATTTTCCTCGCGCTCGATCGTGCATGTGCTGTAGACGAGCACGCCGCCGCTTTTCACGGCTTCCGCAGCAGAGCTGAGAATTTCCCGCTGCAATCGTGCGAGAGCGGCGAGGTCGTCCGGCCGCTTTCGCCAACGCGCATCGGGCTTTCGCCGCAGGACGCCGAGTCCCGAGCACGGCGCATCGACGAGCACGCGGTCGGCTTGGCGCGAAAAGCGCCTCCCCGCCTCGCGCGCATCGAGGAGCAGCGGCTCCACCGACTTGATGCCGAGCCGCTCGCAGTTTTCCGCAATGCGGCGCATCTTGTGCTCATGCACGTCGAGTGCGACGATGCGTCCACGGTCGCCCATAGAGGCGGCGATATGCGTCGTCTTGCCGCCCGGCGCACTGCAGACGTCGAGCACGAATTCGCCCGGCTCGGGCGCGAGGATGTGCGCCACGAGCATCGAGCTTTCGTCCTGCACCTGAAAAAGCCCCTGCTGCAAAGATTCCAGAGCGTCTAGAGAGCCGTGACGAAGGCAGAGGATTCCTTCGGGCGTCCAAGCGGAAGGCTCCGCCTCCACGCCCTCTTTCGAGAGGCGTTCGAGGAGCTTGTCCCGCGTAATTTTCAAGGTGTTCGTACGCAGGGAAAGCGTCGCCTGCGCATTGTCAAATTCGCAGAGCGCCCTTGCCTCTTCATAGCCGAACTGCCTGATCCAACGCCGCACGAGCCATTCGGGATGCTGCAGGGACAGGGCAAGATTTTCCGCTTCATGCGCCTTGCCCGTCGGGAATGTGGCTTTTTCCGGTTCACGAGCCGCCGTGCGCAGAACGGCGTTGACAAACTTCACCGTGCCCGCATGGCTGCAGCGCTTCGTCATCTCCACCGCCGTATTGCAGGCGGCGGAGGCAGGCACGCGCGCAAGGAAGAAAAGCTGGTATATGCCCAAACGCAAAATATCCCGCACCATGGGCGGGATCTTGGAAAGCGGACGATTCAAGTAGCGCCGCAGAATCCAATCGAGCGTACCGCCCGCCTTCGCCGCGCCGTAGACCAGTTCCGTTGCAAAGCGGCGATCCACTTCGGAGAGTTTCGCGGCACGCAAAGACCGCGCCAATGCCACATTGGCATAAGCGCCCTTTTCATTCACTTCATGAAGCGCCTTGAGCGCCGTCTCCCGCGCCTTGTCCATAGATCCTCCTCATTTTTGCCCGTCACCTTCGTCTTCGGGCACATTCTTCTCCTTCTTCGCCGCATCGTCGTCAATCAAGAATTTCTTGATTTCCTCACGCACCTTCTCAATATCGACGTGCGTATTGAAGCACGGGCCGTTCGGCCGTATGTTCAGAACGCCGACGGCCGGAAGAGGGTAAACGTCCTGTATGCCGCTCGTCAAATCGCGTTCGCAGGCAATCGCCATGACCGCCTTCGGGCGAATCTTCTTGACCGTCTGGCGCGCGAGCGTGCCTCCCGTCACGATGAAGAAATGGAAGCCCATCTCATCGGCAAGATTCACGAGAGCGCCGACGTCGCAGCCGCCGCAGCGCTTGCAGTTGTGCGGGTCGCGCGTAATCTTGTGCGGGCACGTCGCAAGCTGCAGGCAATGCGGCGTGACGACGAGAAGCTCGTTCGCATGCACCTTGATGCCGCGATGGTGGATGATCTGGTTGCTGACCTCGATGAAGGAGCGTTCGATGCGCCGCCGGTTGAAGCCGAACACCTTGCCGATCATGATGGCTACGGGAAAGAGCAGATTGATCAGCGTGTACGACTGCTTCTGAAAAATATGAAGAAACGGCAGTCCGAGAATCGCTCCGACCATGCTCAAGATGCCGAAACCCGTGAGAAATACGACGCTCGCGAAGAAGATGCCGAGCACGAGCGGCAGATAGGCATTGATTTCGAGCAAACCGAGGTAGCTCACGCGCCAGACGGCATAGGCGAGAAACGTCATGCAGAGGAAGCTCAGTGACAGAAGTGCCATGAAGAGTCTCTTGTGCGGGCGCTCAAGCCCCGGTATCACAGATGTCAAAACGATTCCCTCCTTTCCTCAACACAAAATGCGTCATTCTGCATCGAAATCGAAGCGTGCGGGCAGCTGAAGCCCGTGGCCGCGCACATAGTCGCCCGCCGCCATCTTCTTCTTGCTCGGTGCCTGCAGTTCCAGTATTTCCAGCATCCCCTCGCCCGTGCCGACGAGAAGTCCCTGCTTCGTCACGGAAACGATTTCGCCGGGTTCTGCCGTGCCTTCGGCAAGGCGCGTGCGCCAGATTTTGAACTTCTGCCCCGCCAGCATCGTGTAGGCGCCCGGCCACGAGTTCAGGCCACGCACGAGATCATGAATCTCCTGCGCCGGTTTCTTCCAGTCGATGCGCCCCACCTCCTTGTCAAGGAGCGGCGCGTATGTGGAAAGCGCATCATCCTGCGGCGTGCGCTTGAGTGTTCCCTCCGACAAGGAAAAAAGTGTCTTTTCCAGGACATCCGCACCGAGCTTCATCATCGCATCGTGCAGTTCGGCAGCCGTCATCGCCTGCGTGATCGGCAGCGTTTCCCGCAAGAGCATATCGCCCGTATCAAGGCCTTCGTCCATGAACATCGTCGTGACGCCCGTCTCCTTCTCTCCGCGCACAATCGCCCACTGCATCGGCGCCGCACCGCGATAGCGCGGCAGGAGCGAAGCGTGGACGTTGATGCAGCCCAAGGGCGGCAGAGAAAGAATCTCCTTCGACAAGATCTGCCCGAAGGCGACGACGACGATGAGGTCAGGCGCGAGTCCGCGCAGGACGTCGACGAAATCCGACGCTTTGACGCGCACCGGCTGATAGACCGCGATGCCATGTTCCTGGGCGAACGCCTTGACGGGCGGCGGCAGAAGCTTCTGCCCGCGCCCCTTGGGTCTGTCCGGCTGCGTCACGACGGCAACGACATCGGAAATCTCTACGAGACGCGCGAGACACGGCACGGCGAAATCGGGAGTTCCCATGAAAATCACACGAAAGCGCTTCATGACTTTTGCTCCTCTTCCTTGCGCAGGCTCTGCGCCACGTCGATGAAGAGCACGCCTTCCAGATGGTCAAGTTCATGCTGGATGCAGCGCGCCAAAAGCCCCTTCGCCGTAATGTGCTTGCGCTTGCCGCGCCGGTCGAGAAACTCGACCTTGACCTTCGCCGCGCGCTCGACCTCGCCGAAAATTCCGGGCACGCTCAGGCAGCCTTCCGAATCCGTTTCGCTTCCCTCACGAAACGTGATCTTCGGATTGACGAGCTCGATGATTCCATCGCCTATATCGATGACGACCATGCGCAGAGCCTCACCCACCTGCGGCGCGGCGATACCGATGCCGTTTGCCTCGTACATCGTTTCCGCCATGTCATCGAGCAGTTTCCTGAGCCTTGCATCGACACGTTCCACGGGAGCGCAGATTTCCTTCAAGACAGGCGCTCCCGCCTTCTTTATTTCCAACAACGACATGCCTCATTTCCTCCAAAAGCTATAATTCTGAAAACACCGACCCTCGCACCTCACGACAGACCCAGTCCATAGATGCGATTTGCAGCGGAAAAGAATACCTTTTCCCACTCTTCCTCGGGAACGATCTCTTTCATGAATCGTATGTAATCCGCCAAATTCGCCAAGGGCCAGTCCGTACCGAACATGATGCGGTCATAGCAGTCGAGGTATTCCAACCAATCCGTCAGCATGCGCATATACCCTTGCTTCTTTCGATAGAATCGCTCGGCGTCAACGATCTTTCCCTCCAAAAGTCCCGAAAAGTCCACCGCGACGTTGGGGTTCTTCTCCACGACGCCCACGGCGTCCAAGATCCATGGGTTACCAAAGTGACACATGATGAACTGCACGCGCGGCCAGCGCACGGCAGCCTCATCGAGCACGAGCGGATGACTGTATTTTAAAAGGCCGTTCGTGGAAGCTGTCAGCCCCGTATGGATGGCGACGGGTTTGTCGTATTTTTCCGCCAGCGCATAAAACGGTGCGAGAGCTTCTTCGTAAACGTAGAAATGGCGATAGCCCGGATAGAGCTTGATGCCGACGCATTGCCTGCGCTTGAGGTTTTCCTCGACGAGCACGATCTGCTCCTCTGGCGAACGCTCCTCGCCCAAGGTGTCAAGACCGATGCAATAGCTGAGAAAAGCCGGGTAGTCATGCTCCTTTGGCTCAAGGCTCTTGTTCCCCATGACGACGCCATGCACGATGCCGAGACGCTGATAGGCGTCCTCCAGATGCTCTGCTGTATTTTCATGCCCTGCAGCAAGGGCGATCTCATCAAAGTAATCTTCCTTGCAAAAGTGCAGGTGCGCATCTATGATTTTCATAAAGTATATCCTTTCGCATAGCGAGAGCCTTTCATTCTGCCGAAAGCTCCTTCCTATCATAGCACAAGACGCGTGAGAAGAAAAGAAACGGAAGTTACGACAGCATGGATAAACTCTTCACTACACATCGAGCACGCCGTAGTGAACGGGACTGTATTTTCCCCCTGCAATATGGGAAAAGCCCAGGCGTGCGAATTCCAGACTGCGGCTGTTTTCCTTCAGCACGACGCGCCGTCTCGCCACGCGGCACGCTTCGGCTACGGCGGAAAGGGAGACGGGCGCGGATTCCGCCAGAAGGCGCAGCGGCGCAAGCTGCACGCTGTCCTTCAGAGGATGCCGGAACATCGGGTCGAAGTAGACGACATCATAGGAATCATCGGGAAGCGTTCGCAGAAAATCCTCATAATCTGCCCGCCGCACCTCAACTCGACGCATGGCGGCGTGCAGATCGTAATTCCCTGCCGAGAAGTGCGCGAGTCCATGGCGCACAATCTCATAAATCAACGGGCTTTTCTCAAGCGCCGTCACCTTGCCGCGCTCCCCTGCGATGAAGCTCGCCGTGATGGAATCGGCTCCGAGACCGAGCGTACAGTCAAGCACCGTATCCCCCTCGCCGATTCCCATCGCTTCCACCATATGATCCTTTTGCCCGCGCCCCAGTTCCCTGACACGCACATGCGCCATATTGGGATGAAAAAACAATTCGCCGTCGGACGTTTCCAGGCGCAGACCGCCCTTCTTCACCACGAGCACGAAGAGCGCTCCGTACTGCACCCGCAAGTCCTCATACGATATATGCCTGCGCTTGACGAAGGGGATTCCCAGCCGCTCTGCAGTCTCTTGGGCGAGCAGGCAGTCCGCCTGGCGGCTCTTGTAGCCCGTCGTGACAATCGCCAAGTTCTTCTCTTCCATCCTGCACCTCACGTCCGTTTGAACATCTTCGCCAATTCTTCACTGCTGAACTTCAAGATGGTCGGGCGTCCATGCGGGCATGTATAGGGACGCGCCGTCTGCGAAAGCTCCTCCAAGACGATCTGCATCTGGCGAAAATTCAGCTCGTCGCCCGACTTGATGGCTGCGCGGCACGCCATTGTGGCGAGACACGCATGGCGGATTTCCTGCGCCGTCGTCTCGTGCATGTCATAGAGTCTCGCGAGGATTTCGCGAACCATATCCTCCGCTTCGGATACGGGAACGTCCGCAGGGACTTCCTTCAAGCGGAAATCGCGCTCGCCGCAGGCCTCCATGTCAAAGCCCAGACGGCGGAACAGCTCCTGATTTTCCGATACGAGCGCAGCTTCCCTCGCATCGAACGACAAGATCGGATGCACGAGAAGCTGCTGTGACGGAATGCGCTCCGCCATGGCGGAAAACTTGTCATAAAGGATGCGTTCGTGCGCTGCATGTTGATCGACGATGTAGAGGCCGTCCTTGTCCTTCGCGATGATATAGCAGAGATCGACCTGCCCGATCGGCGTGATGTTCATCGGATAAAGACCGGCTTCCGACACGTCGGCAAGCGGCGTCTCTGCGGCTCTTCCCTGCGGTTTATATGCCGCATCCCGCGCTTCGCGCACGAGTCCTCCGTCAGCGGAGACGCCGTCGTGTGCACTGTATGCCGCACCTTCGCCCTTGAGGACGCTCTGCGCTTCAGCAAAACTCATCGCCGCCTGCGCGGGTGCTGCTTGGTAAGGATTCTCCGTATACCTGATACCAAAAGAGGTTTTGGCCGAACCATTCCCAGCGAAATCTTCCTCCTCCGATGCCTGAGCGGCTGCGACAAACTGCATTGGCTCCATCGCATAGCGGCGCTCGACATTCTGCACGGAGGCTGCCACGTCCTCAAGCGTCTGCCCGACGGGTCGGATGGCGTCGACCACCGCCTTGTAGACAGCCTTGAAGATGCGCCCCTCGTCCTCGAACTTCATCTCGCTCTTCTGCGGATGGACATTGACATCGACGGAGCGCTGCGGCACAGTGATGTTCAGGACGACCATGGGAAAACCCGATTTCGGCAGGAGAGAGTGATAGGCGTTGTCGATTGCCTTGGCAATCGCCTTGTTCGATATGATGCGGCCATTCACGATGAAGGTCTGCCAAGCGCGGCTGCTCTTGAGCATCGAAGGCTTCGTGATATAGCCTGTGATCTTGACGTCCTCATCCTCGAAGGAAAGCGCCAGAAGTGCGTCGGCGGCCTGTGAGCCGTAAATGCTGCGAATGGCATCAAAGAGCGAACCGTTTCCCGGCGTCATCGCTGCCGTCTTATTATTGCTGATGAGACGAAATGCTATGTCGGGGCGAGAAAGCGCGAGCTTCGTCATAAAGTCGCTGATGCGCCCGCCTTCCGTATGCGTCGTCTTGAGGAACTTCTTGCGCGCGGGCGTATTGAAGAATAAGTCTTCGACCTGGATCGTCGTGCCCAGACTGCAGCCCGTCTCGCCGATGTCGTGCGTGACGCCGCCGATGATGCTCACTTGGGTACCGAGTTCTTCGCCCTCTTTTCGCGTGCGCATACGGAAGCGGGAGACGGCGGCTATCGTCGGCAAAGCCTCGCCGCGAAAGCCGAGCGTCCTCAAGGAATAGAGATCGCCGACCTCCTGAATCTTGCTCGTCGCATGACGCTCGATGGCAAGTTTCGCATCTTCCAGGCTCATACCGCAGCCGTTGTCCGTCACGCGCATGAGGCTCGTGCCGCCCGCCATAATTTCCACTTCGATCTTCGTCGCTCCCGCATCGATCGAATTTTCTACAAGTTCTTTGACGACGGAGGCAGGGCGCTCCACGACCTCACCCGCCGCAATCTTGTTGATCGTATTGTCGTCGAGCACATGAATCCGGCTCATCGCTTTCCCTCCTCTCCCTTCACCTGCTGCTGCAGACGGTACAGTTCATTCAAAGCTTCCAACGGCGTCATGGCCATGACATCGAGCGACAGAATGGTATCACTCAGGGACGGGGCGAAGAGCGAACCCATCAAGGCGGCTTCTTCCTGCGGCGCCGCTTGCTCAGGCGCTTTCGAGGAAACGGCGATGCCTGCGCATTGCTCGATTTCATCGAGAATTTCCTGCGCCCTCTGCGTGACGTTCTTTGGCAGACCCGCCAGACGCGCCACATGGATGCCGTACGACTTGTCCGCGCTGCCCCGGATGATGCGGCGCAGGAAGGCGACCTTCGTGCCGCGTTCCTTGACCGCGATGCAATAGTTCTTTATGCGTTCGTCTTCCATATCCGTCAGTTCATGATAATGCGTGGCAAACAGCGTCTTGGCATGAATCTTGCTGCGCATGTATTCGACGACAGCGCGCGCGATGCTCATGCCGTCAAAGGTGCTCGTCCCCCTGCCGATCTCATCCAGAATGACGAGGCTGTCCTTCGTCGCGTACTTCAAGATCTGCGCCACCTCGTTCATCTCGACCATGAAGGTGCTCTGCCCGCTGACAAGGTCATCGCTCGCCCCGATGCGCGTGAAGATGCGGTCGACGGGAGAAAATGTCATCTCCTTCGCCGGCACGAAGCTACCGCTCTGCGCCATGAGCGTCAAAAGGGCGACCTGGCGCATGTAGGTCGACTTTCCCGCCATATTCGGCCCTGTGATGAGCATGATCTCGCATTCTTGATGGTTTAATTCGGTATCATTCGGCACGAAGAGGTCGTTCGTGAGAATGCGCTCCACGAGCGGATGCCTGCCGTCGCGGATGGAGATTTCCCCATTTGCTGCGAGCTTGGGACGCACATAGTTATAATTGTTCGCAGCTTCGGCGAGACTTGCGAGCACATCGAGGACGGCGATGTGCTGCGCCGTCTGCTGGATGCGGCTCAGATCCGCCTTGATCGTCTCGCGGATCTCCGTGAAAAGGCGGTATTCGATCTGGACGATCTTTTCCTGTGCGCCGAGAATCTTCGTTTCAAACTCCTTGAGTTCCTCCGTGATGTAGCGTTCGGCATTCGCCAATGTCTGCTTTCTTATATAGCGCTCGGGCACGAGATCGGCGCCGCTGCGGCGCACCTCGATGTAGTAGCCGAAGACCTTGTTGTAGCCGATCTTCAGGGTTTTGATTCCTGTGAGTTCTTTTTCACGCTCCTCCATCTGCTGCAGCATCTTCTTGCTGTCGTGCGAGATATGGCGGTACTCGTCGAGTTCCGCATCATAGTTTTCCTTGATGATGCCGCCTTCTCTGAGGGAGATGCCTGGCTCTTCCACGATCGCACGCTCCAAGAGCGATACGATTTCTTCAAATAGCGCGACGCCACCCTCTGCTTCGCGCAAGAGCGGCGCAGAGACTGCGGCAAGCCGCGCCTTCAAAGGGGGCAATGCCCCGAGTGACAGCTTCAGCGCGACGAGATCTCGCGCATTCGCCGTGCCCACTTCGATGCGCGTCAAAAGGCGCTCGAAGTCAAAAATTTCCCGGCAATGCGCCTGCACATCCTCGCGCAGGGAAAAGTCTGCGGCAAACTCCGCCACGCCGTCCAAGCGCCGCTCGATCTTCTCGCGGGAAAGCAGAGGATATTCGAGCCACTTGCGCAGAAGGCGGCTTCCCATCGCCGTTTTCGTGAAATCGAGGACGTCGAGCAAGGTATCTTTCTTGCCGCCGTCACGCAGATTGCGGATGATCTCCAAGTTGCGCAAAGTATACGTGTCGAGGACGAGGTTTGCGCTCGCATCGAGGTAGATCAGGCGGTTGATATGCGAAAGATCCGTCTTGACCGTCTCATGCAGATAGTCAAGCAGGACGGCGACCGCCTTTTGTGCAAATTCACGCCGCGGCAGGGAATCCTTGTCAAAGTGCTGTGTCAGACGCAGCTTCCAATCGGGGAATGCAGCCTTTCGATGCGTCAGGGCGCACTTCGGCATCCGAAGCGCGAGGAATTCATCGAGTTCATCGTAGAAAGTAATATCGCCCATCAGGATGAGTTCTGGCATCATCAGGCGATAAAGCTCATCGAAGAGCATCTGCCGCGCGGCCTTTCCCTCATAAACGCCGTAGAAGCACTCGCCCGTCGAGACATCAGCGGCGGCGAGTGTGAGCGCTTCCTCTTCCTCAGAAATCAGAGCTATATAGTTATTCTGCGCATCGTGCAGCGAGGATTCCGCGAGCACTGTGCCGGGCGTGACGATCTTTATGACCTCGCGCTTCGTAAGCCCCTTCGCCTTCGGGTCGCCGATCTGCTCGGCGATGGCGACCTTGTAGCCCTTGTTGATGAGCTTCGCAACGTAGCTCTCGGCGGCATGATACGGAACGCCGCACATCGGCGTCTTCTCCTTGTTGCCGCTGCGGCTCGTCAAAGTCAGCCCAAGTTCCCGAGAAACAAGCTTGGCGTCATCGAAGAACATTTCATAAAAATCGCCGAGGCGAAAGAACAGTATCTCGTCGGGATGCCGGTTCTTCGTTTCCAGATACTGCTGCATCATCGGTGTGAGTTCCATAAAGCCTCCTAAAGCGCTCTCGAACAAGAAAAGGGCAGCCTATGCCGCCCCCGCCCTACTGCAATTCACCCTTGAGCACCCATGTCTGCGGCTGCGTGATGCGCACGCGCACGATGTCGCCCTCGGTTTCATGACCCTTTTTCCGCCACAGAACGATCTTGTTCGTTCCCGTCCTGCCCGTCCACACATCCTCATCCGTACGGCTTGGCCCTTCCGCCAGAACCTCCTGCACCGTTCCTTTGAGCGCCGCATTCTTTTCCAAACTGATTTCATTCTGCACCTCCATGAGACGGTGCAGACGTTCCTTCTTGACGGAATCTTCCACCTGCGCCTCCATCGTCGCAGCCGGGGTGCCCGAGCGCTTTGAGTAAAGGAACGTGTAGGCGGCGTCGTAGCGAATTTCCCGCAGGAAGTCGAGCAATTCCCCAAAATCCTCCTCTGTCTCGCCCGGAAAGCCGACGATGAGATCCGTCGTGAGACTTGCGTCCGGAACAGCCGCACGAATCCGCTCGACGAGGGAACGATAGGCGTCCTTTCGATAGACGCGGTTCATCGCCCGCAAGATTCGGTCAGAACCATGCTGCACGGGCAGATGGAAATGCGGACAGATGTGCCTGCCCTGCCGGACTGCATCTATGACAGCATCGCTGAGATCCTTGGGATGCGAGGTCATGTAGCGCACGCGCTCGACGCCCTTGACCGCATCGACCATGAGCAGAAGTTCCGCAAAGCTCGCAAGCTTGTGATCCTTGCCGTAGGAGTTGACATTCTGTCCCAGGAGCGTGATTTCCTTGAAGCCCTGCGCTGCCGCCTCTTCCACCTCGCGCACGACGTCTTCCGGACGGCGACTGTGCTCGCGGCCGCGCACATAGGGAACGATGCAATAGGTACAGAAATTGTTGCAGCCATACATGATGGGCACCCAAGCGGAAAGCCGTCCCGTGCGCTCGATCGGCACGTTCTCGGGCAGCGGCGCATCGCCCAACAGCACATCGACGACAGGACCGCGCCTTGCGGATTCAAGCCGGCGAACCGTCGCCTTCAGCTCATGCACCTTGTTCGTTCCAAGCACGAAGTCGATATGCGGTGCACGGCGAATCAAGGCTTCGCCTTCCTTCTGCGCCATGCAGCCCGTGATACCAAAGATGAGCGCAGGATTCGCGCGCTTGATATGCTTGATCTCGCCGATCTTCCCGTAGACCTTGTCCTCCGCCGTCTCCCGCACACAGCATGTATTCAGAAGAATGAGATCGGCGCGCGCCATATCCTCGGTGCGCTCGTAGCCAAGCGTCGCCAACTGGCCTTCCATCCGCTCCGCATCGGAAATATTCATCTGGCAGCCATAGACGCCGATAAATGCCCTCTTCTTCTGCAAGATACCATTTCCCATGAAAAATTGACGTACTCCTTACAAAACTGAAGGAAGCGCTGATAAAATGAGGTCGCCCAGATTTGCACAGATGCACTGTATCTATAGCGGTCAACGTCAGCCAATCATGCGGCGCGCTTCGCGCTTGCATTCTTGGGACGTTTTCGCATACGAGCCGTTGCCCAATCGCCTGCGTCCTTCGGACTTGACTCTTGGACGGCTCAGCAAGGAGACAAACCACAGGCGTAGCGGTGCTACGTCGAGGATTTGTCGACGACGAGAGGACAGCGTAGATGTGTGAAGATGGGTGGCTGAATTTATCAGTGATTCCTGAAATCTGCGTATCATTATATAGTATTTTTCTTGAAATGTCATATTATTTTCTCATGACGTTCCAAGAGGTCAAGCCGAAGCCGCCCCCAACTACATGAAAAGTTCCATCTGATCGCTCGCATCCATATCGGCAAGGCAGCCGTGCGCCTGCAGCGCCTCGATGCATGTCTTCGATACGCCCGTGCGCTTCTTGATGTCCTCGATGGACGTGAAAAGTCCGTCCTTTCGCGCCTCGACGATGCTGCGCGCGGCGGAAGCTCCAACGCCGCCCAAGGAGGCGAGCGGCGGCAGGAGGGACTTCTCGTGAAGCACGAAGCGCTCCGCTTCGGAAGCGTAGATATCGACGCGCTCCATAAAAAAGCCTCGAAGATACATCTCCCAAGCAAGCTGCAGGACGATGATCGTCGCTTTTTCCTTGATGTCGGGCGTTTCCTTCGCCTCCAATGCGTCGAGCTGCTTCTTCACATAGTCCTTGCCGCGCGCCACGACATCAGCGTCAAATTCCGCCGCACGAATCGAGAAATAGGCCGCATAGAAGGCGAGCGGATAATGCACCTTGCAATAAGCGATGCGCCAAGCCATCATGACGTAGGCGGTCGCGTGGGCGCGCGGGAACATGTACTTGATCTTCTGACATGCCTCGATGTACCATTCGGGGATGCCCCCCTCGCGCAGGATCTTCACCGTCTCTTCCTTGATGCCCTTGCCCTTTCTGACTGATTCCATCGTCTGAAAGGAAAGGAGCGGATCGATGCCGCTGTGAATCAAGTACATCATGATGTCATCTCGCGCCGATATGGCTTCGCGCAGGGTGCATTGACCGCTGCGGATGAGATCCTGCGCGTTGCCAAGCCAGACGTCCGTGCCGTGCGAAAAGCCCGAGATGCGCACGAGGTCGCTGAAGCACGACGGATGCGTATCGTCGATCATCTGGCGCGTGAAGCCCGTGCGAAATTCGGGAATGCCGAACGTGCCCGAATTCGCTCCAAGCTCCTTGGGATCGAGCCCCAGCGCCTTCGTCGAAGAAAAGATGCTCAGGGTCGCCGGATCGTCGAACGGTATCGTCTTGGGATCGCGGTGCGTGAGGTCTTCGAGCATCTTGATGACCGTCGGGTCATCGTGTCCGAGGATGTCGAGCTTGACGAGACGGCTGCTGATCGAGTGATAGTCGAAATGCGTCGTGATCGTCGTCGTGTTCTTGTCGTCGGCGGGACGCTGGATCGGCGTGAAAAAGTGCACGTCCATATTGCGCGGCACGACCATGATGCCCGCAGGATGCTGTCCCGTCGTGCGCTTGACGCCCATGCAGCCGGCGGCGAGACTCGCGATGTAGGCATTGTGCTTCTTGACGCCCTTCTCCTCAAAGAACTTCTTCACATAGCCGAACGCCGTCTTGTCGGCGACCGTGGCGATCGTGCCCGCACGGTAGACATTGTCCTTGCCGAAAAGCTCTTCCGTATACTTATGCGCCACGGGCTGATATTCGCCCGAAAAATTCAAATCAATATCAGGAACCTTGTCGCCGTCGAACCCGAGGAACACGGCGAACGGGATGTCATGTCCGTCTTTCAGAAGCTCCGTGCCGCAGACGGGGCATTTCCTGCTCGGCAGATCGTAGCCGCAGCCGACGGAGCCGTCCTCGACAAACTCGCTGAATTTGCAGTGCGGGCAGCGCCAATGCGGCGGCAGAGGGTTGACCTCCGTGATGTCGGTCATCGTCGCCACGAAGGACGAGCCGACCGAGCCGCGCGAGCCGACGAGGTAGCCGTCATCGTTCGACTTCTTGACGAGGCGTTGGGCAATGAGGTAGAGCACCGAGAAACCATGCCCGATGATCGGCGTAAGCTCCTGCTTCAAGCGGGCTTCGACGACCTCGGGCAGGTTCTCGCCGTAGAGGGAACGCGCCTTGCGGTACGACATATCGCGGATTTCCTCCGCAGCGCCCGGAATCATCGGCGAATAAAGTTCATCGGGAATGGGCTTGAACTTCTCGATCATGTCGCTGACCTTGCGCGGATTCGTCACGACCGCCTCGTAGGCGGCCTCTTCGCCCAGATAATCAAACTCGGCGAGCATCTCCTCCGTCGTGCGCAAGAAAAGCGGCGGCTGCAGTTCCGCATCCTCGAAGCCCTTGCCCTTCATGAGAATCGCGCGGTAGATCGCATCCTCGGGATTGAGAAAATGGACGTCGCATGTAGCGATGAGCATTTTCCCGAGTTTTTTCGCCAGCTCCGCCACCTTGAGATTGATGCGCCGCAAATCCTCGTCATCCTTGATATGCGGGAATTTGTCGCTTCGCACGAGGAATTCATTGTTGCCGATGGGCTGGATCTCAAGGTAATCGTAAAAACTCGCAATTTCCAGAAGCTCCTCTTCAGGCTTCTGCGCGACGATGGCGCGGATCAGCTCGCCCGCTTCGCAGGCAGAGCCGATGATAATGTCCTCGCGGTATTCCTCAATGATGTGCTTGGGAAGGCGCGGCTGACGATGCAGATATTTCAGATGCGACAGCGACACCATCTGATAGAGATTACGCAAGCCGTTCAAGTTCTTTGCCAAAAAAATGATATGATTCGCGTGTTTCTGCTCAAAATCCTCCTGGACAAGATAGCCTTCCATGCCGTAGATGACCTTGATGTCGAGCTTGGACGCCGCCTTGGCTGCATCGGGAAACGCCTGTACGACGCCGTGATCGGTGATGGCGATGGCAGGCCAGCCCCAGGAAGCCGCCGTCTTGATCAGCGTTTCCGCCGAGACTACGGCATCCATGTTGCTCATGCGCGTATGCGCATGAAGCTCGACGCGCTTGACCTCGGACTTGTCCTCGCGCTTCGGCTTTTCCACTTTCTGCATCGAATCGACGAAGAGCATGAACTCGTTCTGGAACGTGTCAAAGCGAATCGCGCCCTTGACTCGTACGAGCATCTCTTCTTTCACGGAAGCCAGTGCCTTGTCGTATGCTTCCTGCTCCTTTTCCTTGAAGAACTTCTTGCAGCTGATACCATTCGTCGCGTCGGCGAGATCGAAGAGCAGCAGCTTCGTGTTCGTCTTGAACTCCCGTGAGCTGACGCGCCCAATCGTACCTGTCAGGATGACGTTCTTCATCTCGCCGTCAGTGTCGTCGATGGAAATCGCTTCGCCCGTAAACCTCTTGCCAAAAATCAAGTCTGCGCCATGCCCCGCCGTCCGCGTCATGGGCGCTGACCGATGCGCCGAAGCCGCAGACGCTTTTTTCGGCTGCGCCGCAGAAGGAGCCGCGGCAGACGCTTCTTTCTTCTGCCGCAGATTTTCCTCATAGACGCGATCCATCATGAGGTCGCCATCCTCTTCCAGGATGTCGTATTCCTCGTCAAGCGCCTTGTACGAAACGGTGCAGCGAATCGTGAGCATCTTCTCGATGGCCTTCTGCAGGAGATTCGGCACATCGTGCGCGCGCAGAATCTCGCCCGAAAGCTCGCCCTTGACCTCAAGGAGCAGACTACTCCCGTCGAAGATGCGCTTTGCATTCTTGAGCAGATGGAGCACCGTCGGATTGCCGTTGGCGGCAACGAGGCAGAGTTCCTTCCATGCGCGCTCAATGGAAGCCTCAATATCGAGAACGTCCTGATAAAACACAAGATTCTCGATCTGCACCCGCTTCTTGATGTATGCGCCCACATAGTCGAGGAGGCTCGTGCGGATGAATTCCTGCGTCTGCAGCAGAATCTCCCAAGAGTTCCCTTTCAGAGAAATCTCCACATGCTTGACGACGGCGGCAAAGAGAATCTTCTGCTCTGCTTGCGTAAGCTCGATGCCCTGCGTGAGTTCGCGCAGGATATTTCTTTTTTCCGGAACAATACATAGCTTCTTCTGCATCATACGCGCCTCGCTCAATCTTCCTTGTCGCCGTAAAGCTCCAAATACTTCTGCCTGTTCTTCAGAACACTCATCACATAGGCGCGCGTTTCCTCATAAGGTATGGCGGAAACCTCACGAAAATCCATGCCCCAATGATTTTCTTCCATCCAATCGTGCACATTGCCGCGTCCGGCGTTGTACGCTGCCAAAGCCAGCACGTCGTTGCCCTCGAACTCCTTTTCCAGAGAAGCGATGTACCATGTGCCGTACTCGATATTCTTCTGCGGTTCATGCAGTTCGCCCGGATCATACTCTTGATCGTCGATTTGCTCGGAAATCCACAGCGCCGTTTCCGGCATCAGCTGCATCAGGCCGACGGCGCCGCGATGAGATTTCGCTCCACTTTGAAACTTGCTCTCCGACAAGATCATGCCCGCCACGAGAGAACTGTCCACCTTGTACTTTGCGGCGTAATGCTCGACAACCGAGCGATATGGATAGGGGTAGATGTACTGACGCTGCATGGATTCCGACTGCATGGCGAAAAAAAAGGAAAACGCCATGCACAGGATGACAACGCCAAGGAAGAAGGCGGCAAAGCGACGATTCGTCTCCTGCCGTCTCTGCCTGACGCGCCTGTGAAAATCGTTGTCCTCCGCCATGCAAGCTCCCTCTTTCCTCTGTGCGGCGCATCTCAAAGCGCCGACAGCCTTTCCCATGCCGCCGCTGCCTGCGCAGCCGTCTCTTGCAGCGTGCCATCGTTCTCGATGATGCAGTCGGCACGCTGCCTTTTCTCCTCCAACGGAAATTGCGAGCGAATCCTTGCCGCCGCTTCCTCCTCAGTATAGCCGTTGCGCTTCATCAGACGCGCCAGCTGCGTCTCCTTCGACACAGAGACGAGCCAGATGAAATCTGCCATGCGATTCCAACCCGCCTCAAAGAGCAGCGGCACATCGAGGAAGATGAATTTCGCGCCCTTTTTCTCGAGAGCGGCAATCTTTTTCCTCACGCTTGCAGCAATCAACGGATGCGCCGCCCCATCGATCCAGCGCCGCTCCTCGGGATCAGAAAACACTCGCGCCGCAATCTTTTCGCGGCAAAGACTGCCGTCCTCGGCCAAGATCTCTTCACCGAAATGCTCGCGATAGGCGTCCCAAAGAGGTTTGTGCGGCTTCGCCAGATCGTGCGCGATCTTATCGGTATCAATGACGTGTGCGCCAAGCTTCATGAGCTGGCGGCTGACCGTGCTCTTGCCGCTCGCGATGACGCCGGTCAAGCCAATCAATTTCAACTTGCCGTCGCGCAGCGGCTGACAATGCGGGCAGAAGCGTGTGCCGCGCCCGCCCACACGAATCTTCTCAATCTTTGTGCCGCAGACGAGGCACGGCTCTCCTTCCCGATGATAGACGCGCAGTTTTTGCTGATGGAAGCCTGACTTGCCCTCGCCGTCCACATAGTCGCGAAACGTCGTGCCGCCGTCTTCGATGCCTTCGGCGATGACCTTGTTGATTGCCTGCCAAAGACGGAACGCCTCGTCGTGATTCAGCGTATGCGCTCTTCGCAGAGGATGGACGCCTGCAAAGAACAAGGCTTCATCGACATAGATATTGCCAAGGCCCGCCACCTTGCCCTGATCGAGCAAAAAGCTCTTGATGCGCTGACCACTCTTTTGCATGGCGTCATATAAATACGATGCATCAAATTCCTCGGTCAAAGGCTCCGGTCCCATGCAGGCGAATGCAGGAAACGCCTGCCACTCCTGCGGCTGCAGCAGATGGATCTCGCCGAATGTCCGAACATCTTCAAAAAAGAGACAGCTTCCATCGTCCAGCTGAAAGATGGCACGCACATGTTTGCCGGGCGGCGTGTCGACATCGCGCCGATAAAAGCGTCCCGTCATGCGCAGATGGAGCAGCAGGGTTTCCCCGCTCTCCAGAAGCAGCATCAGATACTTGCCGCGCCGTTCCAAGCGAAGGATGCGCTGCCCGCGCACACGCGAGCGGAACTCCTCGACCTGTGGGAATCTTATCGTTCGCGGCAGAAGCGCATCGACCTCCGTGATGCGCCGTCCCGCCGCAACTTTTTCCAAAGAACGCCGTATGGTTTCAACTTCGGGAAGTTCCGGCATTCATCTCATCCCCTTATTTTGCTGCCGCCCAGTTCTCACCCGTATGAATATCGACCGAAAGCGGCACGGAAAGCTGCACGACATTTTCCATGGCATCGCGCACAAGGTCTGCAACCTGCTCTTTTTCGTTCTGCATGATTTCGAGCACAAGCTCATCGTGCACCTGCAGCAAGATGCGGCTCTTGAATCCGCCTTCTTGGAGCGCGCGGTGCGTCTTGATCATCGCGAGCTTGATGATGTCGGCAGCCGAGCCTTGAATCGGCGTGTTCATCGCCATGCGCTCCGCCAGCGTCCGCTGGTTGTAATTGGAGCTTTTGATGGCGGGCAGGTCGCGCCGCCTGCCGAAAATCGTCGTGACGAAGCCGTCGCTGTGCGCCTTTTCCACAACCCCATCGATAAAACGCTTAACGCCGCTGCACTTTTCAAAGTAACTCGCAATATAGTCGGCTGCCTCCTGCCGCGAGATATGGAGATCTTTGGAAAGTCCATAGTCGCTGATGCCGTAGACAATGCCGAAGTTCACGGCCTTCGCCTTGCGGCGCAAATCCGGCGTGACCGCTTCCATCGGCACACCGAAGACCTCGGACGCCGTTCGCGCGTGAATGTCCTGCCCGTGCCGGAACGCTTCCAAGAAATTCTTGTCCTCAGAAAGATGCGCGAGGATGCGCAGCTCGATCTGCGAGTAATCGGCGGACATCAGAGCATCGTAACCGTCGCTCGGTTCAAAGAGCGCACGAATCTGCCGTCCCTCGTCCGTACGCACGGGAATGTTCTGCAGATTCGGCTCTGAACTGCTCAGGCGTCCCGTCGCCGTGACCGTCTGATTGAACCGCGTATGGATGCGTTTCGTGCGCGGAGAAATCAAGCCTTCCATGCTGTCAAGATACGTCGACTGCAGTTTCGTCCAGAAGCGGTACGAAAGGATCTTCTCCAGAATCGGATGGTCGAAGCGCATGGCTTCAAGCACCTCGGCATTCGTTGAATACCCGGTCTTCGTCTTCTTCGTTCCCATGGGCGGCTGCAGGTCAAGACGCTCAAACAGGACGACAGACAGCTGCTTGGGCGAATTGATGTTGAACTCGCCCTTCGCCAAATCATAAATCTCCGCTGTCAAGTGGGCAATCTGGGCGGAAATCTCTCGGGATTTTTCATGCAAGGCCACCCGATCGACATAGATGCCTGCCTGCTCCATCGCAGCGAGCACCTCCACGAGCGGAAACTCCATCGTCTCATAGAGCGAAAGAAGCTGCTGCTCTTCCAAACGCTCCTTCAGCACAGGATAGAGCTTTTCTAGCAGCACCGCGCACCAAGCCGCTCCTACAGCTCCTTCCCGTGCAGCTTCCGCAGCGTTCACGGAAGGAAGGTATATAGCTGCAAGGCTTGCCATATCGTATTGCGAAGCGGCAGGAGCCAGCAAATATGCAGCAAGAGAAACATCGAAACAAGGAGCGAAGTCCATGCCGCAATGAAGGAACGGCTTGTATTCATGGACAATCTTCTGAATGTCCTCCTTTTCGAATAACGACGAGAAACAGGCCAATTCCGCCGCTTCAGCGAGCAGAACCTCGCCCCCCGCGCATAAGACGAGATGCCGCGCCTTCATGTCAGGAACCTTGCCCTCGAAGCAGGCGGCAATCGAAAAGAAGCCTTGCTCTTCCGCTTTTTCTGCAAAGAGTTTTTTGGCTTCGTCATCATCCATCGTATGCAGGGAAAGCTCCGGCGCAGTTTCTTCCCGCACTCCGTCTGCCGCAGAGAAGGAAGCGAACGCGGTCGCCAAAGATTTCATCTCGTACCGTTGGAAAAAAGCCTGCAATTCATCACCCTTGGGTTTCATCACATACGAATCGGGAGCAAATTCCAAAGGCATGTCGCAGCGAATCGTCGCCAAGTCTTTGGACAGAAAGGCCTTTTCCCTATTTGATGCGAGATTTTCTTTGAGCTTCTTGCCCGAGATTTCGGCCAAGCGTTCGTAGACGCCTTCTAAGGAGCCGCAGTTGACGAGGAGTTTCTTCGCCGTCTTCGGGCCGATGCCCGGAACGCCCGGGATGTTGTCAGAAGCGTCCCCCATCAAGCCCTTCATATCAATGAGTCCCTTTGGAGGGAAGCCGTACTCTTCCAAGAACAGCTTCTCATCGTAAAGCAAAAGATCCGTCATACCCTTGCGCGTAAATAGCACGCGGATATTTTCCCGCACGAGCTGCAAGGCGTCGCGGTCGCCCGTCACGACGAGGACGTCCACGTCTTCCCTCGCCGCTTTCACGGCGAGCGTCCCCAAGATGTCGTCAGCTTCATATCCCGCCTCTTCAATTAATGGCACGCCCAACGCGGCAAGAAACTCGTGCAGCATGGGAATCTGACTCGAAAGCTCGGGCGGCGTAGGCTTGCGCGTCCCTTTGTACGCCGCAAACATCTCATTGCGGAAAGTCTTCTTCCCCTTGTCAAAAGCAACAGCAAGATAGTCAGGCGCATATTCGTTCAGCAGTTTCTGCAGCATATTCGCAAAGCCATATACCGCATTCGTGTATGCGCCCTCCGCCGTCTGCAAAAGCGGCAGCGCATAAAATGCACGGTAAAGAAGGCTGCTGCCGTCGACAAGGATAAATCGTTTGCTCAACAATGCTCACCTCATTGCAAATCGCGGCGGATTTTTTCGATGGCTTCTCGAATAGGGAGTCATTTTTTTGCAGAATCCATCGCATCCGCCTGTCCTTCGCGATAGATTCGCGTCGTTCTCGCCGCGACAGGACGGCGATCCTGCGTCTTAGCGCTTTCCACCGTCTCCTCGCCGCTCTTTGCCGTGCTCTTTTCTGCACCGCTCTTCATCGGCTCGCTCTCAACGCTGTCCTTCGTCTCGACGGCTTCCTCCTTCGTCGAAGCGGCGGGCGTCTCCTTTATAGATGTCAGCTCGTAGACGCCGCGCTTGCTCAAACCGCCCTGCAAATGAAACAATACGCCTGCATCTTCCGCGTTGAAGAAGAGCGACCCTTTCTTTTCGTAGCCGATCGCCTTGCCGTACTTCGTCCCCAACGTGGCGGACTTAGAATCCCATGTCACAAGCACCTTGAGCTGTTCGGCAATCTTATCGGCCGGAAGATATACGATGTCGTCCTTGATCAGAGCTTTGTCGCTCATCGGCTTTCCGTTGACGGACAGATTGTATACCCTGGCGACGTATGTGGGCTGACCGTCAGACAGTTCGATCTTCCGCTCGATTTCCTCGTCGGATTCAAATTTATCCACGCCGTAGCCTGCAAGCCACTTCGCTACTGTCTCGACATCGAGCGGCTGATAGCCGTAGCCGTCGGGATAGATATAGTAGACGATCATGTTGTCCTTGATCTTGTCAATGACAATGCGCTGATACATGATTTCCACAGGCGTGCCAACGCTCGCATAATCATAGACCTCCTCAACGTCGGCCTCCTTCATGCGGATGCAGCCATTGGAGACGTAGCTGCCGATGGATTCGGGATGATTCGTGCCGTGGATGCCGTAGTTTCCCCAGACTTGCATCCAACGATAGCCGAGAGGATTGCTCTCCCCCGAAGGGATCGTGTTCCCTGAATCGCCGGGATCAACCCATGTAGGATTTTCCTCCTTTGTCAAGACGGAAAAATAACCGACGGGCGTCGGCGTAGAAAGCTTTCCCAATCCCACGGGATAAAGTCGAATCTTTTCATTGTTCTTGTAAACGCCCAGGGAGCGTGCGGCCACATTGATGACGATCTTGTAGGGATCGTCCGTCTTTTCGGCAGCGGTGGATTTGACTTCCGACGTATGCACTTTCTCAGGCTCCGGACTTTCCGCCGAAATATCCTTGACCCATGCGCCGTAGGAGGAGCCTTGCTCCTTTTCCGTAGCCCCTGCCCATCCGGACACGCCGGCAAACATCGAAAGACAGACAAAAAAAGCCGCGATTTGCTTAAACATCATTGCATCGTCCTTTTCTTCAAAATTGCTTTCATAAAAGATGCTTTCATTATAGCACAACCGCGCCCTATTTTCACTGCCACTGGAAAAAGCTTTGCACAATAGCCAATAAATTTATCCTCGGTAAGAAATGATACAACATTTCCCCCGTAAATAGTGTAATATAACAGTAGCTTTAATTTTTACGGAGGTATGAGCAATGAGTGCATTTTTAGGGCCGATTCATTTTCGCATGTATGAGAAAATCCAGTCACAGGAAAAGCTGACGAAGACGATTGCCAATCTTGCCGTTGAAAAAGGCTGGATGAGCGCAGAAGAGGCGGCCGCTTATGTGCAGGAAGAGTCGCGGCCACTCGAAACAATCATCGATCTGGCGAACATCCATGGTTGGCTGCTGGGCAAAATCGAGGATGCCGAATCCCGCTATGCCGCTCTTGTAACGAAGCTTTTGAAGCAGGACGCAGAACGCTTGGAGGACATGAAACGAGCCGCCTTCGCCTTTGGGGCTGAAACCGCTGCGGAAGAGTCGCGACCAAGCGCCTTGTTCAATGCCATGGACAGCCTCATGCTCGACGGCATGCCGTGCGACGGCGCCTGCATGGTCACAGATTCGTCCGACGAAAGCTTCGCATGGGAACTGCGCCTCGACGTGCACCGCGCTTTTTGGCGGGAAGCCGGCGGCGACCCGGCCAATTACTTCGCACTGCGCAATGAAGTCGTTGCGGGCTTCCTTTCAAAATCCGACAAGTGCATCGTAACAGAAGACGGGCACAACTATCGTTTCGCCGCCAAATAAGTCAGCTTTACAATCAATCAAAATGATGTATAATATAAGGTATAATTATAGAAAGAGGTGACTTATTTTGACAGAGCAGGAACTGGAGAAGCTGGTCGAGGCGAAATTTGCTGAAGCGGACAAGGCCTTCGAGGATCGTCCGAAGAAGTTCTTCATCACGCAGAACGGTCGCGGCGTCGTCGACGGCGGCGAGCTCTACAACAAGGTCTACACCGACGTGCTGCGCGTTGCGCAGCAGGCTTGCACGGCGATCTTGAAGGAAGCGCTCAAGAAATAAGCCGAACATAAAAAATCCCCATGCCCTGCATGGGGATTTTTTATATCTTGCGGCTGACTGCCTACTTCTTCTCTTCCTTCTTGACCGCCGTCGAGCGCACATAAAGCTCGCGCAGCTGCTTGGCGTCGACCTCGGACGGCGCGTGCGACATCACGTCCGAAGCGCTCTGCGTCTTGGGGAACGCGATGACGTCGCGGATCGAGCGGCGCTTCGCCATGAGCATGACGAGGCGATCGAGACCGAAAGCGATGCCGCCGTGCGGCGGTGTGCCGTACTCGAAGGCGTCCATCATGAAGCCGAACTTCTGACGCGCCTCTTCCTGCGTGAGCCCGATGGCCTCGAAGACCTTCTCCTGCAAGTCTCCCTGATAGATGCGCAGGCTGCCGCCGCCGATCTCGACGCCGTTCAGAACCATGTCGTAAGCGTTCGCCTTGACCCTTCCGGGGTCGGACATCAAGTACTCGACATCCTCGCGACGCGGCGCCGTGAACGGATGGTGCATGGCCTTCCAGCGCTTCTCTTCCTCGTTGTATTCAAACATCGGGAAGTCCGTGACCCAGAGGAATTTCAGCGCATCGGCATCGATGAGGCCGCGGCGGCTCGCCATCTCAAGGCGCAGTTCGCCGAGCGCCTGTGCGACGACGAGCGGCTTGTCCGCGATGACGAGCAGGAGATCGCCCGTCTTGGCATGGCAGGCTTCCTTGATCTTCTCGAAGACCTCATCGGCGTAGAACTTCTTGAACGGCGACTTCACGCCCTCTTCCGTGTACTGAATCCACGCGAGCCCCTTCGCGCCGTAGCCCTGCACATACTGCACGAGACCGTCCAGCTCGCGGCGCGGGATATTCGCATAGTCCTCGACATTGATGACCTTGACCTGTCCGCCGTTTTCGAGGACAGAGGAGAAGACTTTGAAGTCCGAACCCTTGACGTACTCCGAGATGTCCATGAGCTCCATGCCGAAGCGAAGATCGGGCTTGTCCGAGCCGAATCGCTCCATCGCCTCATCCCACTTCATGCGCAAAAACGGGGTTTCGAGCTTGATGCCGAGCGTCTTGTCGAAAAGCTCCGCGACGAGGCCTTCCATCAGCTCCAAGATGTCGTTCTCGTCAAGGAAGGACGTCTCGATATCGAGCTGCGTGAACTCAGGCTGACGGTCGGCACGCAGATCTTCATCGCGGAAACAGCGCACGATCTGGAAATACTTCTCGAAGCCTGCGACCATGAGAATCTGCTTGAAGATCTGCGGCGACTGCGGCAGTGCGTAGAACTTGCCGGGATTCAGACGGCTCGGCACAAGGAAGTCGCGTGCGCCCTCGGGCGTGCTCTTGCAGAGCATCGGCGTCTCGATCTCGATGAATTCATGACGATCGAGGAAGTCGCGCATGATCTTCGTCACGCGGTGGCGCAGCATGAGGTTCGCCTGCATCTCGGGGCGGCGCAGGTCAAGATAGCGATACTTGAGGCGCAGCGTTTCGTCGACGTCGATGTTGTCCTGGATGTAGAAGGGCGGCGTCTTCGCCGTATTCAGGATGCGCAGCTCCTCACAGACGACCTCGATCTTGCCCGTCTCGATATGCGGATTGACCGTATCCTCCGAGCGCGCGCGCACCTTGCCGCGCACGCCGATGACGAACTCGTTGCGCAGGGTTTCCGCCTTGTGGAACGCGTCCTTGCCCATCGCCGCCTCATCGTAGACGACCTGCACAAACCCCGAACGGTCACGCATATCAACAAAGATCAGACCGCCGTGATCCCTTCTCCTCGATACCCAGCCCGAGAGCACGACCTCGGCGCCGACATCACCCTCACGCAGCTCGCCGCAATGGCGCGTCCTCTTCATGCCTTCCAATGTTTCCATCAATTCTTCACCTCAACACATAATGCAGGAACAAAATCCTTCAAAGCGAGCTTCTTCTGCTCGCTCGTCTTCATATCCTTCAAGAGGGCAGAAGCCTCCTTGACCTCATCTTCCCCTAAGATCGCCACGAAGCGGGCGTTCTTCTTGTTTGCCTGCTTCATCTGCGCCTTCATGCTGCGCCCTGCGAAGTCCATGGCAGCGGAGAGTTTCGCCGCGCGAAGCTCGTGCAGAAGCTTGAAGGCAGGAATCCTCGCCTCCTCGCCCAAGGCGACGACGAAGACGTCGACCGCTTCTCGCTCCTCGGGCAAAAGCCCCTGTTTTTCGAGCGCGAGCAGCACACGCTCAAGCCCCACGGCAAAGCCGATCCCGGGCGTCGACGGTCCGCCGACCTCCTCGACGAGTCCGTCGTAGCGCCCGCCGCCCGCCACGGCGCTCTGCGCACCGAGCGGCGTGTACTTGACCTCGAAAGCCGTCTTCGTATAGTAGTCGAGGCCGCGCACGAGATTCGCATCAAGCTCGAAGGGAACACCTGCCGCCGTAAGATACGACTGCACCTCAGCGAAATGCGTGCGGCACTCGTCGCAAAGGCAGTCCGTGATGCGCGGCGCGTCCTCAGCGAGTGCATGGCAATGCTCGTTCTTGCAGTCGAGGAGGCGCAGCGGATTGCGCTCGAAACGCGAGCGGCAGTCCGTGCAAAGCTCTTCGAGATGCGGGCGGAAGAACTCCTGCAGTTTCTCGCGATAGACGGGACGACACTTGGGACAGCCGACGGAATTAAGATGCAGTTTTAGCTCCTGCAAGCCGAGAGCGCGCAAGAATTCGACGGCAAGCACGATGATTTCCGCATCGACTGCAGAACTTGCCTCGCCCAAAGCCTCCACGCCGAACTGGTGGAACTCGCGGTAGCGTCCCGCCTGCGGACGATCATAGCGAAACATCGAGCCGATGTAGAAGAGCTTCACGAGAGCGTCCGCCGCATAGAGCTTGTTCTGCAGGTACGAGCGCACGACAGAAGCCGTATTTTCGGGCCGCAGCGTAAGGCTGCGCTCGCCTCGATCGGTGAACGTGTACATCTCCTTTTCCACGACGTCGGTCGTCTCGCCGATGCCGCGCAGGAAAAGCTCCGTATGCTCGAAAATCGGCGTGCGGATTTCATGGTAACCGTATCGCGCACATAGCTCGCGGATCACCTTCTCCACATGCGTCCATTGTGCGACCGTATCAGGCAAAATATCCTTCGTGCCGCGCGGTCCGTTGATCAACACGTTTCTTCCTCCCCCTCGTCTCCGTAAGCCTCCGCTAAAAGAGCGGCTCGCTTCGCGATATAATCGTCGATATCGCGCACATAAGTATGAAAATCCTTGGCGTTGAACGACGCCTTGAGCCTCTTCGTGCGGAAATTCATGATCTTGCTCGTCGCGGCGCAGCCGATGCCTAGGATCGTCTGATGCTCGTCCATGATCTGCATATTGTACATGCTCTCAGCGCCCGGACGCGCACAGCCGACATTTTCCATCTGCCCGCTCATATAGCCCTGCCGATAGAGATAGTACGGCAAAAAGCCCTCGTCCTGCACCTGATCCATCGCCGTCCGAAACATCGCCTGCACCTCGGCATCATTTGGAAGCTCATATTCTTCCAAGTGCATCTTGAGCTTCGAGCCGCGCTTCAAGGCGAGCGAGTGAAGTGTCACGTCGTCGGGAGCGAGCGCGAGAACCTTCGCCATCGTATCGGCAACGTCCGAGCACGTCTCCCCCGGCAAGCCGAGGATGACGTCCATGTTGATGGAAAAATCGCCCGTCTCGCGCAGCAGGCGGAACATGCGGACGATGTCTTCGGGCGTATGCGCCCTGCCGATGCGCTCCAATGTGCGCTGCTGCATCGTCTGCGGATTCACGCTGACGCGGCTCACACGATGCTTCTTCATTGAAAGCGCCTTTTCTGGCGTCATCGTATCGGGACGCCCCGCCTCCACCGTAAATTCGCCCGTATGCTCGCCATAGAAAGCTCCCTCGACGAGGGAAAGCATACGTTCGAAATCGGCATTGCTGAGACTCGTCGGCGTACCGCCGCCGATATAGATACTCTGCACCTTCAGGCGATGACGCTCGATCTCACGCTTCGCCGCCGCGAGATCCTTGTCCCATGCGGCAAAAAAATCGCTGAGCTGCTCATCATTCGGCAGGATGTAGGCGGGAAACGAGCAGTAAAGGCAGCGCGAGCGACAGAACGGTATGCCGACGTAGACGCTGATCGTCCGCTCGTCCGACGTCTGCAGGAACGGTTTCTGGCGAAACGCCATCGCCGTCATGTACGAAGCCTTCTCCAAAGAAACCTCGTAGTCCTCCAAAAGGCGCGCGACGATCTCCTCGCGCGAAAGTCCCGCTTCGATGAAGCGATGCACGATCTTCGTCGGGCGGACGCCGTGCAGAATACCCCATGCCGCCGCAGGCATATCGAAATGCGTACGAAAGAGACGGTAGAGGTTGAGCTTGACGAGGCGATGGACAGCCGCCATCGCCTTTTCGCCCTGCCTTGCGGCGCCCTCTATAGAAAAGCGCCGTTCCTCCCCCGTCTCCTCTACAGCAAGAAGTTCTGTATGAACTGCAGGCACAGGATCCATGGCAATCTCATGCCGCACGGACAATACGGCAAAATCCGCCTGTTCCTCGCCGCACTCCTCTTCAAGCTCCAACACTCGGATCTTGAAGAGTTCCAAAAGCTCGCGCACGAGCTTGACGATGACCTCCTCTTTTCGGTCGAGCAAGAAACGTCGAACAATCAATGCTTGCGGCACTCCTTGCAGTAACCGAACAGCTTGACTTGATGATCCTCGATCTGGAAGTCGCATTCATCGGCAACCTTCTTCTCAAGATTCTCCAGAAGATCCTCAGAAAACTCCGTGACCTTACCGCAGCTCAGGCAAATCAAGTGATGATGCTGATGCTCGCCGGGATTGAGATCCGAGATCTCGTAGCGGCTGCAGCCGTCGCCGAATTCCATCTTCTGCAGAAGCCCCAGCTCGACGAGAAGCTCCAAACTACGATAGACAGTAGCCAAGCCAATTTCCGAATGATTGGCGCGCAAGATCATGTGCACGTCCTCCGCGCTGATATGCTGACCAGGACGATCCATGAAAACCTGCAGAACAATCTGCCGCTGCGGCGTCATCTTATGCTGACGTTCCTGCAGCCTCTTCCTCAGATCCTCCATTGTTATTTTAGCCATGACCATACTCCTTTACGATTTGTTGCAAACTACACGCACAATGTCCACAAAGTGGACATTGTGCGTCGTCCTTAATGAAAAATCCAATTGCTCTGCGCCCTTTGGGCTTGACCTCTTGGATTTTCATAGTAAACAAAATGAGCAGACATTGAAAGTATCTGTCAATTCAAAGTCTTTATAAGCTATTGTAGCAAAAAGTATCAAAGAATACAAACATTTATTCAAGCAGTTCAAACTTCGCAGGAAAGATTCGTTGTAAAATAAAATCAGACCCTAAAAGAACAGGAATTAATGAGAAGCAAAATTCGGCAGCAAGACGCCTCATGCCTCTTGATTCTACATGAAACCAAAGCCATTGATATAGGGATTGCACTTTCTCTCATGCCCGATCGTCGTCGCAGGACCGTGCCCGCAGTATACAACAAGCTCGTCGGGCAGAGTTATGAGCTTTTCTTTAATGGAAGTTAGGAGATCTTGGGAGGAAGCACCGGGAAAATCCGTCCTGCCGACGGATTCAGCAAACAACGTGTCGCCGCTGAAAACGCGATCCTCCATGAGGTAGCAGACGCCGCCCGGGGAATGTCCGGGCGTATGAAGCACGGTGAACTTCATGCCGCCGATCTCCAAGACCTCGCCGCCTTTCAAAAGAGTATCGGCGGGGCGCGTCATGATCGGCACGCCCATAAAGGCGGACAAGTTCTTCCGCGCATCGAGGAGCATCGGCGCATCAGCCTCATGGATATAAAGCTTAGCACCCGTTTTCTCGCGCAGAAAGTCGATGGCGCCAATATGGTCGGCATGAGCATGCGTGTTGAGAATCGCCTTGAGGTTCAGCCCATCTTCTTGGATATACTGCCATATAGTTTCTTCGCTGCCACCCGGGTCGATTGCTATCGCCTCTTTACTTCCTTCTTCATGCAAAATATAGCAGTTGACGCCAAGCGCCCCTACCACGAGCGCCTTCATGTTCAAACTCATAATTCATCATCCCTTGCTGACGTGCCCAGAGAGCGCGATACGCTATAGACATCCTTCATGCGGCGAATCTTCGTCATGATCTGCGCCACCTGCTGCGAGTTTCGCACATCAAGCCCCATCGTGACGAGCGATGTCTTGTTCGACTTATTCGCCTTCGCCGTGAGCGAAGTGATGTTGACCTTCATCTCAGCTGGCAAGGCGAAAAGTTCTGCGAGCATTCCTGTCTTATCGTTGCAGACAACCTCAATCTGCACCGTATACACCTTGTCAAGACCGACATCCCAGTTGACCTCGATGACGCGCGAGAAATCCATATCGTTCAAGAGATTTGGGCAATCCGAACGATGCACGGAAACGCCGCGCCCTCGCGTGATGTAGCCCGTGATTGGATCGCCCGGAATCGGATTGCAGCAGCGTGCCAGACGCACGAGGAAGCCGCCCTCCCCTTCCACGAGAATGCCGTGGCTCGCCTTCTTCTTGCGGTTCTTCAGCGGCTGCTTTAGTTCGCTGAGCATTTGGGAAATATCGGGCGTCGTCGCCTTCTGCAGATCCTGTTTGTGCATCTCAATGAGCTTCGAGAGGATGCTGTTGACCGTTATGCCGCCGTAACCGATGGCGGCGAGAAGGTCGTTCACCTGCGGAATGTTGAGCTTCTTCGCCAAAAGTTCCAGGCGCTTGGGCTTCAGCACCTCTTTCGGCGCATAGCCAAGATGCTTGGCCTCCTTCTCCATCAAGTCCATGCCGCGCGCGATATTTTCTTCCTTACGCTGCTTCTTGAACCACGAGCGTATCTTCGTGCGCGTCTCCGAGGACGCGACGATGTTGAGCCAGTCACGGCTCGGCCCACTGTTCGACTTGTTCGTGATGATGGAAACGATGTCGCCGTTCTTTAGCTTGTACTCCAACGGCACAATCTTGCCGTTGACCTTAGCGCCCACGCAGTGATGCCCGACTTCCGTATGGATGCGGTAGGCGAAATCTATGGGAATCGATCCTTTGGGCAGATCGACGACATCGCCCTTAGGAGTGAAGACGAAGACCTCGTCGGAAAAAACGTCGACCTTCAAAGCCTCGAAGTATTCGCGCGGATCGTCCAGTTCATGCTGCAGGCTGACCATCTGACGCAGCCACGACATTTTCTGATCGTACTCGCACGTCGCGCCGACGCTCTTTCCCGCTTCCTTGTACTTCCAATGCGCGGCAACACCGTACTCCGAAACCTTGTGCATGGCAAACGTGCGGATCTGAATCTCAAGCGGATAGCCGCGGCAGATCACGGTCGTGTGCAGGGACTGGTAGCCGTTCGACTTCGGCATGGCAATGTAGTCCTTGAAGCGGCCGGGCAGCGGCTTCCACATCGCATGAATGATGCCGAGCACGCCGTAGCAGTCCTTGACGGAGTCGACGAGCACGCGCAGAGCGGAAAGGTCGTAGATCTCGCTGATGTCCTTCTGATCGCGCTTCATCTTCTTGTAGATGCTGTAGAAATGCTTGGCACGACCCCGGATTTCTGCCGTTATATGCGCCTCTTCAAGCTTTTCCACGATTTGCTCGTGCGCCTCGTCGATGAATGCCTGACGCTCCTGGCGCTTCTGCTTGACGCTCTCGACGAGATCGTAGTATGCCTTGGGATCGAGATAGCGCAGGCATAGATCCTCAAGCTCCCACTTGACATTCGATATGCCGAGGCGGTTCGCGAGCGGCGCGTAGATCTCGATGGTCTCCCGCGCGATGCGCTTCTGCTTGTCCTCGCGCATGTACTTGAGCGTGCGCATGTTGTGCAGACGGTCGGCGAGCTTGATCATGATGACGCGGATGTCCTTCGCCATCGCGAGAAACATCTTGCGATAGCTTTCAAGCTGCTGCTCTTCCTTCGACTTATATTGGATCCTGCCGAGCTTCGTCACGCCGTCGATGAGCATTGCGACCTCATCGCCGAAGAGCTCGCGCATTTCATCGAGCGTATGCGTCGTATCTTCCACGACATCATGCAGGATGGCCGCACTGATCGTGATGTCGTCGATCTGCAGATCCGTCAAAATCTTCGCGACGGCCAGCGGATGGATGATGTAGTCTTCACCCGAAACGCGCTTCTGTCCCTTGTGTGCGGCGTCCGCAAGTTCGTACGCCCTTCGGATGAGGTCGGTGTCCGCATTCGGCTGATAGCTCTTGACCGCTTCCAAGATCATATCGATCGTCACGGGACTCATTTCACTCATTGCACTCCACCCGGCTTTCCTCGGCATTCTACGGGCAGCGATCCATGCTCGCCCACTCTAATCTCATATTATACATTATACACCATCGCGCAAGGCTTGAACAAAGAGCGATATCTTACAGCGGATTCCCTTCACGGAAGATGCGCGACTTCTGCAAGTCGAGCTTCTCTTGCGGCGGGCAGAACGCATATTGTCCGTCGTCAGGCAGCAGGACGCTGAGTTCTTCGAAAATCTGCAGCGCCTTTTGAAACGTGAAGATTCCCATGGCAGGGAAATGAAGCAGATACTCTGCCAGAAGCTTTTCCGCATCTGCCGGCAGACCTTCGCCCGCTCTTTGACGTACGAGCAGGAAGCGATAGACCGAGGCCAGCGCGTCACGGTCGGGATGCTTCGCCTCGGCGCGTGCCGGACGAAAATCTTCAAGCATGAGCTGCAGAGAGCGCTTCTCGCGCCACACATGGTATTCGGGAAAATACGCAATGTCGATGCGCTCGCGATTGACGAACGGCGCCTCCTCGCCCTTGCCCCAAGCCAAAACGTCGATGCTCGCGTCCAAGCCGTCAAGCTCAAACTTCAGATGCTGCCCCTCCTTGCCGATCTGCCGCGCATAACTGCCGCGAACGCCGTGCGTCGAAAAGAGCGGCTTGGGATTTCCCATGCCGTACGGCTCCAGAAGCTTGATCTCCGTCATCAGCTGCTCCGTAATCTTTTCGGGTGCAAGTTCCAGCTCGATGTCGAGAATCGGCACGAAATCCTCTTCCGTCAGCACCTTTGCCGCATAAGCCTCCAGAGCCTCACGGAAAGAGGCGATGTCCGCCGAGCGAAGCGAAAGCCCCGCCGCCTGCGCGTGGCCGCCAAAGCCCAGAAGATGCTCCTTGCAGGCCGAAAGAGCTTCAAACATGTGGAAGCCGCGTATGCTGCGGCACGAACCCTTGCCGACGCCGTCTTCTTCCGCGATGATGACCGTCGGACGGTAATAGCGCTCGACGATACGTGAGGCCACGATGCCGATGACACCGGGATGCCAGCCTTCTCCATGAAGCACGAGCACATGCGCTTGCTTGACGTCAATCTCCTCGATCTGTTTTTCTGCCGCCTGCAGGATCTCCTGCTCCACGGCCTGACGCTCGCGATTCGCCGCGTCAAGCTCCTCCGCAATCGCCTGCGCTTCCTCTCCGTCCTCCGTCAGGAGCAATTCGACGCCGCGCAGAGCGGACGCCAGGCGTCCCGCCGCATTGAGCCGCGGCGCGAGCACGAAGCCGATATGTCCGGCTGTGATCTCCTTCTCTTGGAGTTCCGTCACAGCGAGAAGCGCCTGAATACCCGGGCGCTTCGATTTCTTCAAGACGCGCAGACCTTGCTGCACGATCTTCCGATTCTCTCCGAGGAGCGGCACGACGTCGGCGACCGTGCCCAGGGCGACGATGTCAAGATCGCCCGTGAAGGATTTGCCGCGCATTTTCTGCCAAAGCGCCTGGCAGAGCTTGAACGCCACGCCCACGCCCGCGATGTTCTTGTCGGGATATGCGCAGTCTGCACGATGCGGATCGATGACGGCGAGGGCTTTGGGCAATTCCTGGCCCGGCAGATGGTGATCGGTGATGATGAGATCGACCTTGTCTTTTGCCGCTGCCGCCTCCTCGACGGCGGAGATGCCGCAGTCCACCGTGACGATGAGCCCGGCGCCCCCAGCGATGATCTCATCAAGCGTTTCCTTGTGCAGCCCGTAGCCGTCCTTTTGACGATGCGGAATGAAGTAGCCTGCATTCGCGCCGAGCTGACGCAGATTGCGGCAGAGAAGCGAGGTCGCCGTGATGCCGTCGACGTCGTAATCGCCATAGACGACGATGCGCTCCTGCGCTTGGATCGCCTGCTCGATGCGCGAGACAGCCTTTTCCATATCCCTCATCAAGAACGGATCGTGAAACGGCTGCTTTTCCGGATGAAGGAACGCTCGCGCCTCTTCGTCCGATGTGATGCCGCGATGCAGAAGAAGCGCCGCCGTGAAGGGCGTCGTGCCGATGCGCTGGGAAAATTCCACAGCTCTCGCCGATGTATCAGGCAAGAGCGACCATTCTTTCTCCATTGTTCTCCTCCTATCTGTCGCTGATGGAGCAACCTACATAAAAGGGGCTGCTGCACAGACCCTTCGACCTGTGCACAGCCCTTTCATCAGCTTGGCGTTCCGCGCGCAAATTATGAACAACGGTCACTTCGCTGCAGCCGCACTGCCCGCCCTGCGGCGCTTCTCCGAGAAATTGCGCAGGACGACCCAGATGGGGCTTGCAATGAAGATGGACGAATAGCATCCGGCAAAGAAACCAACGAGAAGGGCGAACGAGAAGTCCTTCGTCGTATCGCCGCCGAACCAGTAGAGCGCGAACGTCGTGAAGAGCACGGTGCATACCGTGTAAATCGAGCGCGTCAGCGTCTGATAAATGCTCGTATTGACAAGCTCGTTGATGTCGCCGCCGCGCCTAAAGTGCAGCTTCAGATTCTCGCGGATGCGGTCGAAGATGACGATGGTATCGTTGATCGAGTAGCCGACAATCGTCAGGAGCGCCGCGACGAACGAAGAATCAATCGGCCGCTGCGTCAAGGAGAATACGCTCAGGACGATGAGGATATCGTGAACCAAGGCCAAGATGGAGGAAATGCCAAACTTGAACTCGAAGCGGTACGAGACGTAGAGCACGATCATGACCCACGAGAGAGCAAGCGCCCAAAGGGCATTCATGATAAGCTCTGATCCCATCGTCGCGCCGACCTTCTCCTCGCGCAGCACGTCGTAGTCACCGAGCTGCTGCTTGAGCGACGCCATCACGGCCTTGCGCTCCTCTTCCTCAAGGTCAACGCTTCGCACCATGACCGTGGGCGCAGCTTCGGCATTCGCCGTATCGCCCGAGAACTGGATCGTGCTGTTGTCGAGCCCGTATTCGCGCAGGACGCCGCGCACATCCGCCAAGGTCACTTCCTTCTGGAAGCGCAGCTCGATGATCGTGCCGCCCGTGAAGTCGATGCCGAGGTTGAAGCCCTGCGTGCACATGCTGAAAATGCCAGGCAGAATGACGCACAGGGAGAGGATGAACCAGATCTTCGTGCGCTTTACAATGTCGAACTTATGCATCTTTCTTCACCCCGCTTCCGCCAGTCAATCCCGTCGCACCGTAGACGGCAGGATTCTTGCAAATATTCGAGGCGATGAGGAGCTTCAGCATGTACTGCGTGAGCGTGATCGCCGTC
Source organism: Selenomonas sp. CM52 (assembly GCF_000292955.1). NCBI lineage: Bacteria > Bacillati > Bacillota > Negativicutes > Selenomonadales > Selenomonadaceae > Selenomonas > Selenomonas sp. CM52. The sequence goes on along the minus strand of NZ_ALNM01000010.1, from coordinate 8,986 downwards.
AGCATGCTGAGCACGACGCCGAGTCCGAGCGTGATGGCAAAGCCCTTGATCGTTCCCGTGCCGAAGAAGAACAGTACGAGCGCCGCGATGATCGTCGTGATGTTCGAATCGAAGATCGTCGTGAAAGCGCGCTTGAAGCCCGCTTCCATCGAAAGGCGCAGCGTCTTGCCCAAGCGGAATTCTTCCTTGAAGTGCTCGAAGATCAGCACGTTCGCATCGACCGCCATGCCGATGGACAGGATGATGCCCGCGACGCCTGGCAGCGTCAAGGTCGCATCGAGCATCTTCAAGAGGAAGAGCAGCAGGATGACGTAGGCCATGAGGCTAAGATCAGCGATGAGACCAGAAAGGCGATAGAAGAGGATCATGAACACGAGGACGGCGGAAATGCCGATGACAAAGGCGAACTCGCTCTTGTCCTTCGAGTCCTGTCCGAGCGTCGGCCCGACCGTGCGCGTCTCAATGATATTGACCTTGACAGGAAGTGCGCCGCTTCTCAGAAGCATCGCGATGCGATGCGCCTCTTCCTGACTCTCCTGTCCCGTGATCTCAGCCCTGCCGCCCGTGATCGGCTCGCGCACATTCGGGTTCGTCAAGACTTCTCCGTCGAGCAGGATGGCGATGCGGCGGCCGACGTTCTTCGTTGTCAGATCGGCGAACTTCTTCGCGCCCTCGTCGGAAAACTCCAAGTTGACCACATATTGATTCTGCTGGTTGCGGGCGTCCTGCGCGTTCTTCAGGTCCGTGCCCGTCATGACGGTATTTCCATCCTCGTCCTTGAATTCGAGCATCGCCGTCTTGCCGATCGTCTTAATGGCAGAATCGGGATCCTTGATGCCCGGCAATTCGATGATGATGCGGCGCTCGCCTTGGCGCTGGATCAGCGGCTCGGTCAGGCCAAGCTCGTTGACGCGCTTCTCCATGATTTTGACGACGCGCTGCATCGCATCGTCGTTGACCTGCGCTTCCGGCGTATCGACCGCTTCGAGCACGACATGCGTGCCGCCCTGCAGGTCAAGGCCTTGGCGTATGGAATTTGCCAACGGCGAGACGAAGGCGAAAAAAACGCCGACGATCACCGCGATGACCGCGATGAGCTTCAGTAAAGCGTCCTGTCTCAAATCTTCCCATCTCCTCTGATACATATTATTCTTCCGCACTCAAGCGCAAGGCGCAAAAGACACGGTTCAAGCCCCTTTTTCACGCAGGAATGCGACGACCGTCTCCAAGACCTCCGCCGCCGAAAGATCGTCCGTCTGCAGATAGAGGTCAGCATGTTCCCGCGCGTCGCGCAATCGCTCGTGCTGCACGGCAAGACGCTCCTCCGTCCACGAGACGCGGCGGCGCTTCTTGATTGCAGGAAGCGTCGCATCGATCATCACGAGGATGTCGGGGCGGTGCTTGTTCCAAAAAGCGCGGATGCACGAATGCTCCTGCGCCACGTTGTATGCGTCAAAGCCCGCATCCTTCAGGCCCTGCACGAGCGTCGTCTTGCCCGACGCACAGACGCCGACAACAGCAATTCGCATAGCTTTCTCCTTTGGAAGCGCAATGGCTTCATTCGACTGAAACGGCTGCTACTAGAACGGATACGAAGCGGAAAGCTGCTCGATCTTCGGCGCATCGGCTGTGGCTTCCGCTATGCCCATGACGACGACCGTCATATCGTCTCCCGCCTTGTCCTTGTCCAAGGAGAGCGCGTATTCCAAGATGCTCTTGGCGATGAAGTCGCAGTCCTCGGGCGCATTGTCCTCGATGATGGCGAGGATCTTCTTCATATCCATCGACGCGCCGTCGTACTTCTTTCCCGCGTGCGCGATGCCGTCCGTGAAAGAGACGACGATCATGCCCGGGGCGAACGGCAGTTCATAGACGAGGGGCTTCATGTGGCGGTTGACGCCGATCGGCGAGACCTCGTCATCGTAGATCGTCAGGTACTCGTCCGTCTTGACAATCGTCGGACAGTTGGAATTGCGGCTGATGACGACCGTTTCCGATTCCAAATCGGCGCTCAGGAGCGTCAGCGTGCACGACACCTTCTTGTCCTTCATCGCGTAGAGGTAGTCGTGCACGGCGCGTGCGACAGCGCCGTCGCGGGCGCCGTCAGCGATGAGTGAAGCCGCCTTGTTCACGACCCAGCTGCTCGTATGATGCGCCGCTAGCCCGTTCCCCTGCCCGTCGGCGATGACGGCGGAAAGTCCGCCGTAAGGCCGCTCAATGATGTCGAAGCTATCACCGCAATGCTGCATCGCATACTTGTTGATCTTCGCCATGCCCACTTTTATCTTCATCAATGCTTCTCACCTGCAAAGTATAGTTTCGTTCTCCGTAACAATCGCGTGCATCATGACGTCATGCGCCTCTCGGGGAACCTCGTCCATGATCTGACAAGAAAATGCCACGGCGATTCGCTGCGCCTGCGGCGCCTTCTCGCCCAAGAAGCGATCATAGAAGCCCGCACCAAGACCGAGCCGCGCACCGTCGCGCGAAAATGCCGCGCCCGGCACGAGCACGCAGTCAAAGCTCTTTGGATCGACGATCTCGCGCCGCTCTTCGCACACGGTCGGGATGTCAAACGCTCCCGGCACGAGGTCGGAAAGCGCACGCACGCGCACCGCCTCCATGACGCCCTTGCCGACGATAAGCGGCACGGCAACGCGCTTTCCCTCGGCCAGCGCCTTTTCCATAAAGCTGTAGAGCTGCACCTCGTCCGACATCGCGGCGAAGGCGAAGACTGTCCCAGCCTCGCGGCAGACGTCGAGCGACATCAGTCTCGCTTCTATGGCCTCGCTGAACACCCGGTTCGTCTGCTCTGAAAAGCTGCCGCGCCGCTTCAAGGCCTCTTGCCTCAAGCGTTTCTTCGCCTGCAAAATCTCCTCGGATGTCATGCGTCAAGATTTCTCCTGCGCCCCGCCATCCGTGACATTCGCATGGATGGACGCACGCGACACCTCGATCTCCACATGCTCGGCGATCTTCATCTTGACCATCGTATCGTGCACCTCGGTCAGCGTGCCGTAAATGCCGCCAATCGTCACGACACGATTGCCGCGCCTGAGTCCATCGAGCATCTCCTTGCGGCGCTTCTGCTCCTTGCGCTGCGGCCGGATGATCAAAAAGTAGATGACGAGCACCATGAAGATCAAAGGGCCGTATGTATAAAGGGCATTCATCATATTTGCATCCATGATATTCCTCCCGAAGATAGAACAAAAATCGCGCATACGTCTAACCGTATACCATTCATTTCTTTCGACACTTCTCGCCTTTTCCCTTTATTGCAAAGGAAATTTCCTCATCGTTTCCAGTTTTGCAGGAATTTTGCGCGAAAATCGCTGAACGCATCGGCGAGAATCGCCTCGCGCATCTCGCGCATAAACGCCTGCAGGAAATAAAGATTATGCAGCGTCAGGAGGCGCAGGCCGAAGATTTCCTCGGCGCGAACGAGATGTCGGATGTAGGCGCGCGTGTAGCCGTTTCGGCAGGCGTAGCAGCCGCAGCCCTCTTCGAGGACGGAAAAATCGCGCGTGTAAGCGGCATTCTTCATCACGAGCCGGCCTTCATGCGTCATCGCCATGCCGTTTCGTGCTACGCGCGTCGGAAATACGCAGTCAAACATGTCAATGCCGTACATGACGCCTTCGAGGAGATAATCGGGCGTGCCGACGCCCATCAGATAGCGTGGCTTGTCTTCGGGCAGAAGATGCACGGTGAGTTCGAGCATCTCGTACATGAGTTCCTTCGGCTCGCCGACGCTCAGACCTCCGACGGCATAGCCGGGAAAATCAAGCTCTGCGAGATCGGCCACGCTCTTTTCGCGCAAATCCTTATACATGCCGCCTTGCACGATGCCGAAGAGCCCTTGACTCTCGCTCGTCATCGCATCCTTGCAGCGCTTGGCCCAGCGCGTCGTGCGCTCCGTCGAAGTCTTCGCATATTCGTAGTCGGCGGGATAAGGCACGCACTCGTCGAACGCCATGACGATGTCCGAGCCGAGCGCCATCTGCACCTCCATCGAAACTTCGGGCGAAAGGAATTTCTTCGAGCCGTCGATATGCGAGCGGAAGGTCACGCCGTCTTCGGTGATCTTTCGCAAGTCGCCGAGACTGAATACCTGGAAACCGCCGCTGTCCGTCAGGATTGCGCCGTCCCAGTTCATGAAGCGATGAAGTCCGCCCGCCTCTCGCACGAGCTCCATGCCCGGGCGCAGAAAAAGGTGATACGTATTGGATAGGATCACACCCGCACCAAGATCCTTGAGTTCGTCAGGCGAGACGCCCTTGACGGACGCCTGCGTGCCCACGGGCATGAAGATCGGCGTCGGAAAACTGCCGTGCGGCGTGTGCAGAATGCCGGCGCGCGCTCCCGTCGCCTCATCCTTCTTTATCAATTCATAGGTAATGGCTGTCAAAGAGCCGCCTCCTCTTTCTTGCTGCCTTCAGCGCGACATGTTCAGGAACCACAGATAAATTCAGCCGCCCATCTTCGCACATCTACGCTGTCCTCTCATCGTCGACAAATCCTCGACGTAGCACTGCTACGCCTGCGGTTTGTCTCCTCGATAGACGCAGCGCATCTGTGCAAATCTGGGCAACTTCATTTTATCCGTGTTTCCTTAAAAACATCGCATCGCCGAACGAGAAGAAGCGATACTTTTCGCGCACCGCTTCCTCGTAGGCGTGCAGTACGAACTCACGCCCCGCGAAAGCGCTGATGAGCATGAGCAGCGTCGACTTCGGCAGATGAAAGTTCGTCACAAGGGCATCGACGATCTTGAAGCGATAGCCCGGATAGATGAAGATGTCCGTCCAGCCGCTCTTCGCTGAAATGACGCCTTGTGCCTCAGCCGCCGATTCCAACGTGCGGATCGACGTCGTGCCGACGGCGATGACGCGGCCGCCCGCCGCCTTCGTGCGGCGAATCAGCTCCGCCGTCTCCTCGGGCAGTTGGTAATACTCGCTGTGCATCTTGTGCTCTTCGATCTTTTCCACATTCACGGGGCGGAACGTTCCGAGTCCGACGTGGAGCGTGACGAAGCCGATATGGACGCCCTGCGCCTTGAGTTCGGCAAGCTGCTCCTTCGTGAAGTGCAAACCCGCCGTCGGCGCAGCCGCCGAACCTTCCTCGCGGCAGTAGACCGTCTGGTAGCGCTCCTTGTCCTCCAATCTCTCATGGATGTAGGGAGGCAGAGGCGTTTCTCCCAAGCGATCGAGGATTTCCTCGAATACGCCTTCATAGCGGAACTTCACGATGCGCCCGCCGAAATCCGTATGCGCCATGACCTCAGCGCAAAGCTCGTCGGAAAAGCGGATGACCTGTCCAACCTGCGCCTTCTTACCGGGGCGCACCAAAGTCTCCCACGAATCCTTGTCGAGGCGGCGCAGCAAAAACACCTCGATATGCGCGCCCGTCGGCTCGCGCCTGCCATAGAGACGCGCGGGAAGGACGCGCGTATCGTTCAGAATCAAGGCGTCGCCTGGCGCGAGGAACTCGCCCAAGTCGTAGAAATGACGGTGCTCTATCGTCTTCGCCACCGGGTCGAGCACCATGAGCCGCGATGCGTTGCGCGGCTCGATCGGCTTCTGCGCGATCCGTTCCTCCGGCAGTTCATAATCAAAATCCTTGAGCAGCATATTTTCCGCTTCTCCTCACGGCTGAATCTCCAACTTCGTTCCCGGATAATAATGTGCCAGAATGGCGTCATACTTCATGCGGCCCGCAAGCCTCTCTGCGCCATGCTGTGACAGTCCCAGGCCATGACCGCTGCCGAAACCGGCGATCACGATCTGCCCCTTTTCCCGCTTCACGTCGAAGAGCGTGCTTTTGAGTCCAAAGAGGGAGCGCATCTCGCTTCCCGTCAGCTCCACAATTCGTTTCGAGCCTTCGATCGTCATGTGCGAAACGCGTCCCGAAGGCGTGCGGTAGGCGTCGCCCCTGCCGATGACGAGCGGGGAAAGCCCGATCTTCTTCAGGCTTCCCACCTCCTTGCCTGCGACGGCGAGCTTCCTGAGGAAATCCGTTTCCGACAAGATCACCTGCCACGGGCTTGTCCTTTGCACCTCCTCCTTGACGGGCACGAGATACGGCACACCCGCGCCCCAAAGCGCCTCGCGGCTTTCCGTCATGCCGCCCGAATCACTGTGAAACAGCGTTTCCGCCAGCTTTCCCGCGTAAAGGAGTACCTGATTCGCCGTCTGCGCGACCGCCGCACGCGTCGCGGGCGTTTCCGCATCGACGCCGCCGTAGACTTGGCAATGTGTCGTCGCGCAGACGTCGTAACCTTCCGACCGATGGCGTCCCTTGCTGCGAAGGGCATAGGTTCGCGCCGCCACCGCCTGCGCCTTCAAGGCTTCTATATGCCACGAAGCGGGCATCTCCTCGGCGAGCACGCCGTTCACATAGTCGTCAAGAGGAAGCTGCTCGATGAGGTCAAGCCCCTTGCTCTCGACGCGCACGAAGAAACTGCCGCGATAATGCCCGGCGCCGATTTGAAAGATGCCCTCGGCACGCTGCGGCACAAGGCGCAGGGATGCGCTCGACATTCTCTTGCCATCGAGAAAGATTCCCGCCCCGCCACCCTCCAGCTTGATGGCGGCATTCGGCGCGATCGTCGTCAGCACCTTGCCGCTTCCGTCTTCGACGATGGAAAATCCGGCATCCGACGAGATGAGCACGCTCTTCTGCCCGAGGAGCAGCCCCACGCGAATCTCCTGCGAAGATGCGTGCGCTTTCTCCTGCTTCACCTCTTTGGACGCCGCCTCCCTCTGCGCCTTCCCTGCGCCCTGAAAGTCGATCACGCGGCCCGCCGACGCCGTATGGGAGCAGCAGAAGAACAAGCCGCACAGAAAGAAAAGAATTGCGCCGCACCACATGCCGCTTCGCTTTTCTGACAAGACCAACGCCCCTTTCCCTTCCCTGCACGATAGGAAGCACGGATAAATGCAACGATTCCTATAGTATATCACAGAGAAGCGCACCGCGCCACCGGTAAGGAAGCGCTGATAAAATGAGGTCGCCCAGATGTGTGAAGATGGGGACTGAATTTATCAATGATTCCGTAAGCCCGCACACGAAAGAAAACTGCCGCACATTCCGTACGGCAGTCCTTGAAAAGCGACGTTTTCTAAAACGGCAAATTCTTTCCTCTTCACTCAAGGATTGTGATGCGCCCCGCGCCGGCGGGATTCTCGTAACCCTCGCCGACGACGCCGCCCTGTTCTTTGACGTAGTCGGCAATCGCGTCGATGTCGGAAAACGCCGTGTCGCGCAGCAGCGGCGTGCCGTCGAACATCGTCATGCCGTTGCCGCCGTTCCTCATGATGTAGGAATTGCTGACGACCGTATAATCCTCTGTCAAGTCGAGCGGCACGCCGCCGACCATGACATCCTTGACGCGATAAGCTCCATCGACACGAACAAAACCGCCCTGCTCATTTTGAACCACCGAAGACGGCACACGCGCATCAATAGTGTAGGTGATTCCTGAAACATGGAAAAAACCGCCGGATTCTTCGGGATACTTTGCCGCCCCCATTTCGAGCGCATCGAGAAGCTGCTGCCCCGTGACACTTCTGACGACAAGGTTGTTCGTAAAGGGGAGCAGCGCTGCGAGCGTCTTATACGTCACTTTTCCTGTCGAGATCGGCTCACGAAAACCGCCGCCATTGACGAGCGCCACATCAGCATGAACCGAGGCGCGAAATGCATCTGCAACAAAATCGCCGAGATTCGTCTCGCCGCTGCGCACGCGGTATTCACCGTCAACATCGGTCACGAGGTCAACGGTCGTCGTGCCGACAGGCTTGGCAAGCTGCTCCTCCACCTGCGCGAGTTCCTCATCGACAAGCCGCTTGACATCGGCATCGACCGCCGTCAGCCCCTTGACGAGTTCGCCCGTGATCGTGCCGTCGTCATGGATGGTGATCTTGCCGACGCTCGCAAGCTTCGTGCCCGTCTGCTCGACGAGGACGTCCTTGCCGTCCTTGTTCTTGTCGAGGCGCGTATACTGCTCATGCGAATGTCCATCGATGATGACGTCGATGCCGCTCGTATGCGCAGCCACGGCGCCGCTCGACCAAACGGGAACGGCGCCCGTCGTGCCCAGATGGGCGACGAGCATGACGTACTGGGCTCCCTCCGCGCGCGCTTCATCGACCGTCTTCTGAATCCCCTCATAGAGTTTCGAGCCGTCCTCATCTTCGAGGAAGCTGTAGACGAACTTGCCATTCTCATCCTGAAACTCCTTCGGCGACGACGAGACAATCGTTTCCGGTGTCGTCACGCCAATCAATGCGATTCTTTTGCCGTCGAGCGTGACGATCTTATGTGTCTTGAATACAGGCTGATTCGTCCTCTTGTCGATGAAATTGCAGCTATAGTAGCCGCACTTGAGCTGCGATGCAAGCTCCAGGAAGCGATCCATGCCAAAATCGTACTCGTGGTTGCCGGGGATGGCGAAATCGTAGTCGGCACGGTTCATGATGCGAATGAGTGCCGCGCCGCGCGAGAGACTGCCGAGCGGCTCTCCCTGCACCGCATCGCCCGCATCGACGAGGATGACCTCTGGATTCTCCTTCTGCAAGTCGTGCTTGTACTGCGTGACAGCAGCGATATGGATGTTCTTTGCGACACCGCAATGCACGTCGTTCGTGTGCAGAATGACAGCATCCGCGTGTGCGATCAGCGGCAGAGAGGCAATCCAAGCCGCCGCACAAAGACCGCCGATGAGTTTTTGCATCTTGTTCCTCATAAAGACCTCCTGTTCTGACCATCAGATACAAATTCTATACGTAAAGCCTGCAAATAAAAAGTCAAGCCCTTAGATGAAAAAAGATGAGGAGTTGTGGCAAGTGGAATTTGAGCAACACAAATAGGTCGCCGCAGGAGCGCCGACCAAAGGGACGGTAGTGAAATGCTATTCTTGTTCTTTGGAAAGGCTTGCCAAATACTCATTTACGCGCCCGTAGTAGATGCGCAGGAACTTATT